>CANSQL010000012.1 GCA_947649125.1 uncultured Erysipelotrichaceae bacterium
ACAACAGGCCCTTACAGGGCAAGTTCATACCACGTCTTTTAGGCGTGGTTTTGATTTGCGACCCCTTTGGCTGAGCACGATATATGGCTGCAGGCAAAGGAAGGCTTTGACAGTGCCTGCAGGGACTATAAGGTAAACGGCGATTGGCTCGGTCCGACAATAATCGACACGGCTGAAATGGAGGATGTAGTTTATACGGGAATACTGCAGCAGGCAGACGGGATTATTACTCAAGGAGTTATTTCCCGAGAAATAATTGATTTTGCCGAACAGGAAAATATTCCGATCGTTTTTGTCGACAGCAATATGGAAGATGCTGCACATTTATATTATATGGGCAAGGATTTTCATAAGCAGGCAGAGCTTTTATTACAGGATATTGAGGCAAAGCTCGGCAAGAAGGAAAAGCTGAAAGCTGCGATACAGGTGGCAAACCTTGATTTTAAAATTGCTCAAGATCAGATCAAGGAAATCGAAGCGGTATTTGCGAAGCATCCGGGCGGCTATGAAATCGTCAGTATCAGCGAATCACAATCCGAGGAAATCAGAGCCAAAAAGGAGTGGGAGCTTGTGCTGCACGAACACAGCGATGTCAATGTGGCAATCAACTTCGCGGCAGAATCAGCCGAATTCTGTTGGGAGGCGGCCAATGCCCAAAAACGCCGCGAACATATGCTGATCTATGGAGTCGATGATATGCCGATCACATTACAGCTGATTCGCGACGGCAAAATCGACGGCAGTGTTGTCACCTCATTTTATCAATACGGCTATCAAGGCGTTAAAATGCTGTATCAATATATTACCGAAGGAAAAAAGCCGCAGAATATCGACACGAATTTGATCATTGTCGACAGAAGCAATATCAATCATTATCGGGAGCTGAACGATGGAAAATAAGAAAAGCTTTAAGGAAAGAGTAGAAAGTACAAATCAATGGCTCGGGGCCTTCGTATCCGTTGTCGTCGTTTTGTTCTGTATCGTTGCCTATTGGAATTCTTCCTGTTATAATCGCATCTTTGAAGGCTACAGCGACCTGCAGAAGTATTATGAGGCGGTAAAACAAAGCAGTGATGATATGAAAAAATACCTGACGGTCGGTGAAGAAGAATACTTGAACGAATATAAGCTGAATATGCTTCATGCCAAAACAGGCATTCGCGATTTATTGGAAAATCCGATCATGAATGATAAATGGCGCTTTCGTCTGTTGAAAAACATGCTGATTGAATATGAAGACTCGGCACAGGAGCTTATGGAGCAGTATATGAAAAACGAGGATGCCGCAAGCTATCGCAGCTACTATGAGCACTTCTTAAAAAATGAACGATTGATTCAGGAAACGGCCACGAATTATTATCATATCGTAACGGAAACAATGGATAAACAAAAATCAAATCTTTCGCTCGCACAGGCATTGACCTATATAATGATCATCATCGCTTCATTGACAATTCTTTTTTGGACACGTTACTTCTCAAAGTTGTTCTATCATACGATTTCAAAGCCGCTGCAAAAGGTATTGGAGAGTATAGCTTTGATCAAACAGGGAGAATATAATCTTGAGATGGAACCGCAAAGCAGCTTGGAAATGGAGGAAATCTGTGTTGCATTAGAAGAAATGGCCGGTAAGATTGCCTTAAATATGGAAACACAAAAGGAAAAGGCAGAGCTGGAAAAAAAGCTTGCGAAAAGTGAATTAAAGATGCTTCAAAATCAGATCAATCCGCATTTTCTCTTTAATACCTTGAATACGATCTACTGCATGGCTGAACAAGAGGGCGCCTTTGATGCTTCCGATATGCTGCTGAAAACAAGCCATTTGCTGCGCTACAGCTTAGAGATGCAAAATCGCTTAAGTGATTTTGAACGAGAATTAAATGCACTGGAATATTATATTGAGATACAGAAAAAACGCTTTGATGATAAAATCACCTTTCATATCGATATTGACAATGACAAGGAAATAAAGAAAACATCGATTCCGGCAATGATTCTTCAGCCGTTGGTGGAAAATGCGATTCAACACGGATTAAAGGATTGTGTAAAGGATGGTGCGGTAATGATTCAAATCGAAAGGCATGGGCATCGTTTGATGATCAGAGTGAGTGATAACGGACAGGGCATGAGTCAAACGGAGTTGAAACAGCTGATCGAAAACGATTATCATAAAAAAGAGGGAGAAGGACTCGGTTTATACAATGTCGTACATCGCCTACAGATGTATTATCAGGATTTTGATGTCGCAATCAAAAGCGATATCGGGGAGGGGTTTGAAATTTCATTGACAGTGAGTGCATAGGAGGTGTCATATGTATAAGATAATGATTGTAGAGGATGAGAAAATTGAACGCGATCATCTTGTAAGAGTAATAGAATCATTAAAGCTTCCGCTTCAGGCAGTATTAACTGCGACAAACGGTGAGGAGGGAATCACGATATTCGATCAATATCATCCCGATATCATTATTGCCGATATCAATATGCCGATCATGGACGGACTCAGAATGATTGAGCTTGTAAAACGGCGAAGTCCCGATACGGTATGCTTTATCCTCAGCTCTTATAATTATTTTACCTATGCACAAAAGGCACTGCGCTTGGGTGTTATCGATTTTATTTTAAAGCCGAGTGATCGCAAAGCAATCAACGACTGTCTGATCAAAGCATTGGAACAGTTGAAGCTGAGAGAAAACCGCAAGGAACAGGAAAAGAAGCTGATGGCAAAAATGAATGATTTGAATGAGGAAATTGTTAAAAACTGCTTCTATTCGATTATGACCTATAAGGATGAGCTCCAAATCCAAGAGAATTTGAATTTATTGGGAATCAAGGCACTGTGCGGTGTTTGTTTCTATATCAACGGCTGTGATTCTCAACAGATGAATGAGGTGGCAAGAATTATAGCGGATTGCGGGTATGATCCGATTTATCATATGCTGGAACAAAGCATTGTTTTATTTGCGTTATCCAATCATATGATGGATGAGCAGGAAATCAAAAAGCTTCAGGTTGTGATCGAAGAGGCACTGGTAAATTGTGAATGCAGCGTCGGCAGAAGGGCCGATGAGCTTTATGAGCTGATACATTCCTATGAGGATGCACGTCAACAGGCGCAAAATGAAGTAGTCAAGGAACAGAGTGTTATGAATGATGACGAGCTGAAGCGTTTGGCGGTGCATTTTCTCGATATGCTTGAAATCGATGATAAGCAGGGAATCGATACCGTTTTATATCCGATTCTGCGCCAAGGTGATCAATTGAAATACGGTTCACAACTGGAGCTGATGTTTGAATATACGCTGCAAGAGGTAAAAAAGCGCTATGATATTGAACCGGATCATGATTTCCTGAAGCAATGTGAAATTCATGACACGAAGCAGCTGGAAATGGCGGTGATGGAGTTTTGCGTGATGCTTCAAAAGGTTTTAAAGAATGTGCAGTATACAAGAAATCAGTATAATTATAAAAAGGCATGTACCTTTATTGAAGCGAATTATCTGAAGCCGATTACCTTACTGACGGTAGCGGATGCACTTCATATATCTCCTTCTTATTTAAGTCGTTTGATCGGTAAAAACGGCAATGACAGCTTTACCGATATGGTGAATGCGTTAAGAATCAAGGAAGCGAAAAAACAGATCAAGCAGGGGATTGCGTTTAAAGAGGTGGCACATAATGTCGGCTTTACCTCACAGAGCTATTTTACTAAGATCTTTCGAAAAATCGTCGGTATGGCACCGAGTGAATATAAGAACCTGTTTTAATGAAGCGGGCAAAAAGATGTAAGGACTGTCGTTTTGATATGTCTCCTCTTTACACAAAGCGGTAAGGAAGGTGCATAGTAATGAATACGACGGTCTTTTTTTCGTCGAAACAGGGGAGCGCGATCGGTCTTTTTTCGTGCCTGAAAGCGATGCGATGTGTAGGAATCACAGGATAAAAATGCAGGTCAATTCTTTACAAGAAAAGCTAATATTTTATAAAAAGATGTCTGATATAATGATAATGGATAAAAGTAAGGGGTTTCAGGGTGGATTGGTGTTTTGCTTCTATGAAGCAAGAGAGGAGGATTATGATGAAAAGAATAGGGAAAGGAATATTGGCGCTCATGTTAACGCTGACGACGTTATTCAGCGGAATTCACATTGAACCGGTATTTGCCGCAGCACCTGCAGGTGAATATCCGATCAGTGAGGATGCGTTTGTACGTAGTGATAAGGGTACGACGGTTTATAATAACGAAGCGATTACGGCGGCACACGGCGCTCAATATGAAGGAAAGGGATATAAGGTATTAAATACAAAATATTATCCCGACGGTCGAGAGCTCATGAGTGTTATGAAGCTGAAGCTTCCGACAGCCGAGGAAATTGCGGCGAATCACTATGATACTTATGAATTTGAATTCCATATATTTAAAAACGCGGATTTTAAAAAGGGACCGCAGACATATCATTTCTACTATACAAATGATGTCAGTTGGAGCGAATCTTCCATCACATGGAACAATAAGCCCGCAGCGATTACCCATGCCGGAACTGATTTGTTTTTTGACTTTACGATTGCGGCAGATAAGGAATATGAGCATTTAAGCGATGCGGAAAAAACGATTCGCGTCGATGTAAGTGATAAGGTAAAAGAACTCGTTCAAAACGGCGTGAGTGAAATTACTGTTTTTACAGCTGCGAATGATAAAAAAGATACTTCCTTAATGCTTCACAGTAAGGAAAGCGGTGACGGCTCCTATACAGCGAAGCTGGTCGCATCGAATAATGATGAAAACAGCCTACGCCTGCAGGAATTGATTGAAGCTTGTGAAAAAATCACTGCCGACGGGTATACGAGCGCAAGCTATCAGGAATTGCAAAATCAACTGACAGCGGCACAGTCTGCATTGTCAACAGGAGATGCGAATCAAATTTCACAAGCATATAACAATCTGATGATTGCGAAAACAAGCTTAACCGCAGAATTTTCAGTGCTTGAGGATGCTTTTGTGAGAAGTGACAGAGGAACGACAAACTATAATTTTGAAAATATCACAAAGGATCACGGCGCTCAATATGTCGGTAAAAACTATAAGGTAATCAATGCGAAACGCTATGTGAATAATAATGAAATCATCGGTATGATGAAGTTTGATGTACCGAGCAATGAATGGCTGAATCAACATGAATTGGATACTTATTTCCTTGAATTTGATATCTTTAAAAATCCGGGCTTTAATAACGGCGATCAAACATTTCACTTCTATTACACTGCCGATACAAGCTGGAGTGAAACCGCGGTTACTTGGAATACCAAGCATGCCGATATTAAGCACGACGGTGAAAAGCTGTTATGTGATTTTGTGATTAAACAGGGAACGGAATATGAAACGAAAACCGATGCCCAAAAGCATATCAAAATAGATATCAGTGAAAAAATCAAAGAAATTGCGGATGCGGGATACAGCGGAATCACTGTATTTATGGTAGCGGATAAGGGTATGGAAACCTCATTGATGCTTCATACAAAGGAAAGTGCCGACGGGACAAAGGGTGCGAAAATCACCGGAGTTTATCAGGACTATACGATGCGCTTGGCAAACTTAATCAAGGAATGTAAAAGCTTAGATGAAGCAGCGTATGAAAAAACAGGCATGGAAGCATTAAAGAATGTACTTGCACAGGCAGAGGGTCTGGGCGATACCGCAAGCGGATTGGATATCCATATCATGTATGAAAGACTTGCGGCAGCGAAGGAAGCACTTGTTTCCTTGGCCGATCCGAGTGACAGTGCGAACATTGCCTATCAAAAGCCGACACGCACCAATTTGTCTAAAACACAGAGTGCGCGTGTTACCGACGGCAATTTAGATACGTTCTGGCAGGCAGAGTTTTATCCTTCTTATGTCGATATTGATTTAATGGAAGCCTATGATATTACCGGCATGAAGCTATTTACACCGGTCGGTAAAAAAGTAAACTATACGATCTACGGCAGTAATGACGGAACTAATTATACACGTCTTTATCAAAAGCGCGATCTAACACCGATGAATGCAGGCGGTGATACGATTACCTTTGTGAAGGCGGAACAGTATCGCATTGTGCGTGTTTATATGGAATATACCCAGGGTGAAAACAACGCATTCTTATCCGAGGTCAGAGTATACGGTACTGCGGCAGGTAAAAATACCGATGAATTGAAGCAGGGAACGCTTGAGGAAATTTTAGGAGTTACTTCTTTTGACGACAGTCAGTATGCAGGAGTAATTTCCGATCAGGAAACGATCGATAATGTATACGGCATCATTGATCGCACGGTCGGTGCTCAATACCGCAGCTGGTTCAGCTTTGAAATCGTGAAAGACGGAAGTAATAATGATTGGTATGAAATCAGTGATAAGAACGGAAAGATTCATATCAAAGGTAATGAAGGCCTGTCACTTACCACCGGCTTAAACTATTATTATAAAAACTATCTGAATGTTCATATTTCCGAGCAGACGAAGCAGGTGTCAATGCCTGATGCAATCGTTAAGGTAAATAAGACAATCAGAAAGGAAACGCCGTATCAAGTGCGCTATGCGTTTAATTATTGTACCTTGAGCTATACATTTGCGTTCTTCGGACAGGACGAATGGCAAAGAGAAAACGACTGGTTGGCATTAAACGGTGTGAATGTCGTGCTTGATTTGGCAGGACAGGAAGCAACATGGATCAAATTCTTAATGAATTTCGGATACAGTTTTGATGATGCCAAGGATTGGTTAAGCGGTCCTGCGTATTATGCATGGCAGTTTATGGACAATATGGAAGTATTCGGCGGTCCGGTGCCTGACGGTTATGTGAAGGATCGTTTGGAGCTGGCAAGGTCCTCACAGCGTTGGAAGCGTTCTTTGGGAATGCAGACGATTTTACAGGGCTATGCCGGTATGGTTCCGACGAACTTTAACGAATATCAAAAGGATGTACAGCTGTTGGCACAGGGCGGCTGGGGCGGCTTTACCCGTCCGAGCATGATTGCGACAGATACGGCAACCTATGATGAATATGCACGTTTGTTCTATGAAGCACAGGAGTTTGTATACGGCGCAACCTCAGACTACTATGCGGTAGATCCGTTCCATGAAGGCGGTAAGCGTCCGGCAGGCTTAAGTGATTCCACGATTGCGGATGAGGTATTGAATTCAATGTTGGAATATGACAAGGATGCCGTTTGGGTCGTACAGGGATGGCAAAGCAATCCGACCAATGACCTGTTAAAGGGGATGGGCAATCGTCGTGAGGATCATGTCCTTGTGGTTGATTTGATTAAATATCCGATCGCTTCTTGGACGAAATATAATAAAACAAGCTACGGCAGTACCAAATTGGACGCGAAGGAATTTAACGGAACAAGCTGGGCATGGGGCTTATTGGCAAACTTCGGCGGTAATCCGTCGATGCACGGACAGATGGAGGTCATGGTAAACGATATTCAAAATGCGCGAAAGACCTCTCAGCATATGGTCGGTCTCGGTATCATTTCCGAAGCACAATACGATAATCCGGTGATGTACGACTTGATTTTTGATTTGGCATGGGCAGATGAAAGCTTCCATTTGGATACATGGCTTCAGGGATATATCAATCGTCGCTACGGCGGAACCTCGGAAAATGCACGAACCGCTTGGAGTATTATGAAAAATGCCAATTATAATCACGGTGTTCGCTATACGAATGAGCTGTTCGGTATGAAATCCAAAGCACCGCAGGATTACGGCAAGCAAACGATTCCTTACGGTGCGGAAAATTTAGAAAGTGCACTGCGCTTATTATTGGAGGATTTTGATAAATTCAAAGACAGCGAATGCTATTTATATGATATTACGGAAATCATGCGCCAACAGGTAAGCAATTATGCAGTATTGAAATACAATGAGGTCCTAGACGCAAGATCGACAGATACTGTGGCAGAGTTTAAGACATTAAAGGATGAATTCCTGAATGCCTTTGATGTATTGAATGAGGTAGCCTCGACGCAGCAGGAGCAGCTCGGCGGTGAATGGATCGGCAAGGCAACGGACCGAGGAAGCGCATATGATGATTTTGCGGTGGATTCCTTTGAAATGGGTGCTAAGGCGTTGATTACCTCTTGGGGCTCACGAAATTCACACGGTGGCTTAAAGGATTACGGCTGGCGCAATTATGAAGGTATTTTCAAGGATTTAAATACCGGTATTTGGAGTGAATATTTGAATCGTGTTGCCGATAATTTAGAAAATAACGCTTCGGTAACCAACGGTAATTTATCAAAGAGTGATTACTTTGATGTCTATTGGAAATGGAATTTATCGAAGCAGAATTATACAAGAACCGCGAAGGATTCTGCGGCAGAAATTCAGACGATTGCACAGCGTGTATTAGATGAATGCGCAATCAGCGGAGAACTTGATCCGAATATCGGAAATGTCGCTTTGCCGGGCTTTGGTGAGGCATCGCCTGCCAATGAGAATGTCAATACGGTAAATGACGGTGATAAGGGTACGGTTTTAGAACTTGCGGGAAAAGATGCTGAGGTGATGATCGATTTGATCGGTGAATTCCAATTATCTAAGCTTAATATCGCATCGAATGCGCAAAGCTGCGGCTACAGTGTTTATATCAGCAATGATAAAAATACATGGGTGAAGGTCGGTGAAAAGAAGGCCGGAAACGAGGATGAAGCAGGGATTAATTATCCGTTAGAGGCAGCGATTGCGCGTTATATCAAAGTAGTAGCTGATGATGAAACGAAGCCGTTACAGCTCGGTGAAGTGCGTGCATACGGTGAGCGTATTCTTCCTGATTTGGTACAGCTCAAAACATTGCTTGATTTTGCGGCAACATTAAATATTGATAATGCGGCGCAAGAGGCAATAAAGCCGTTTGAGACAGCGCTGAGTGATGCGACGACCTCTTATGATAACGGTGCGAATCCGGATGAAGCAGGAACCGTATATTGGGCACTTTATGATGCGATTGTCGCACTGGATCTAAAAACGACTCCTAATGTTGCCTTGAATAAAACAGTTACGGCTCATAATGATCCGTCAGGCAACAGCGAGCGTTTGACCGACGGCAGTTTAGATACACATTGGAATGCGGGCCGCTTAAGCGCAACCGGTAAGCCGTATGAGGAAACGATCACACCGGGCTGGGCAGTGGTTGATTTAGAGAAGCTGTATGAGGTTTCACAGATTCAGGTGGTTTTCGGTAATAATATTTGGCATCATTATGAGGTTTATGTCAGTGAGGATAATCAAACATGGACAAAAATCGGAGAAAAGAAAACGAACGCATTACCGGGTGATGAGGATGTGTATGAGCTTGACAATGTTTTAGCACGTTATGTGAAGCTGTATTTGACCGATGTACAATTAGAATCCGGCGGTAAGCGTAATTCCGTAGCCGTTAAGGAGCTGATTGTCAAAGGAACAAGGTTCAAGGCGAATACATCCGATTTGAGTGATGCGATCGCAGAGGCGAAAGGTTTATCTGAAGAACTTTATACGACTGAAAGCTGGACATTGCTTAAACAAGCATTGGAAAACGCATTACAGTTTGAAAAAGCGGAAGATGTAACACAGAATGAAGTGGATACTGCATGTGCTGCCCTGCGTGATGCAATGGCACAGCTTGTCTATAAGGAAGCTGACTATACAAAGGTAGATGAAGCAATTCGTAAGGCCGAGGCCTTAAATCCGAATGATTATATGGATTTCAGTGCGGTAGAGGAAACAATCGATGCGGTAATACGTGATAAGAAAATCAATGAACAGGATGCTGTAGACGCTATGGCTAAGGCAATCGAAAATGCGATTGCGAAGCTTCAGAAAAAAGCGCAGCCTTCCGATTTGGCAGCATTACAGGAAGCTATCGCTAAGGCAAAGGCTTTAAAGGAGCAGGATTACGCACCTTCTACATGGAAAGTGCTGACTGCGGTCATCGAACGTGGTGAGGCAACAGCTGAGAAGGATATCGCAGCATTGAGTGAGGTAAATGAATGTATTGCGGATATTGAGCAAGCAATCAAGGGCTTAAAGCCTCGTGAGGATTATCGAACGGTAACAGATGAAAATATCAGCGTAACCGGTAAGATGGAGGAGGATGTCAAGCTGTTGGTTATCAATACGGCAAAGAAGGCGACAGGCCTGTTCCAGGAGCTGTGTGAGAAAACGATGAATTATGATGAAAAGTATTTCGTTGATAAAGAGCTGTTGAATGTTTACGATATCAAGCTGATAAAGAATAATGTGCAGTATAAGGCCGAGGGCACAATGCTTGTGAGAATCAAGCTGCAGAAAGAATGGATCGGCAGAGATTTATCAGTTATTTATATCAAAGAGGACGGAAGCTTTGAAACAGTTCGATCATCAATCGTTGACGGTACGTTGTGCTTCAGCGTTGAGCATTTCTCTTATTACGGAATTGTCGGCAGTAAAAAGGACTTGATAGAAGTACCGAGCGTTAAGCCAAATGATCCGGCATTGAGACCGGGAGAAAATACTACAACTGGAGCTAATACGGGCGTTGCGGATAATTTCTCCTTAAGCTTCTTGATGGTAATTATCAGCGGCACTATCTTGGGATATCATATGCGTAAGAATCATATCAAAATATGGAAATAAGCCGACTTTACGTATGATAACTGAAGGTAAAAGGAAGCCTGAAAGTAAGTAGATCTCTGTTGCTGTTATATGGCGTAGCGGAATCTGACACATAAATTGATAAGCAGTCTGTAAGGACCATAGTGATATGAATCTTTGCCGGCTGCTTTTTTATCATCAGCACTGATACTCAACCGGGGGTTACATACGGTTAATTGTATACAAAGATATATTCAAATTTCGCTGTTCATTCAATTTGATATTATGTATATGATTAAGAGGAAAAATATCAGCGAGGAATAATGCCGAAACAAAAATTAAAATAAAAAAAGAAAGCGCTTGCACGGAATAAAGATATGAGCTATAATGTATGTGTAGAACTTGTTACTATTTAATTAGGCAAGATTTGGAGACAATTTTATGCGATCTTCAGGTCTTGCTTTTGTTATAGCTGCATAAAGGAGGTTTGGAATAAAATAGCGGTTAATGAATAATTAGGTGAACGGTGTAAATGACATTTTAAAGGTAATAATTTCTTAAAACGGTTATGTTTTTAAACAAACAGAAAAGGAGAGACGTATTATGAGAATTTTGAAAAAATGGGTTTTGGCATTCACTGCTTTCACAATGATCATTTCTTTATTTACCGTAACAAGCAGTGTACAAGCGGCAAGCGTAAATGCGGATACCTACATTAAGCAATTGATTGCATATTACCGTGATTATCAGGAGAATGCAGCTACTGATATCCAACGTGTTTTACAGGAATTAAAGGCTGTGGATGAGTCCAAGTATGAGGCATGGAATCAAATCATGAATTATTGGAGCTATGCCAATACAGATATGGTAGTGAATGACGGTGTTGCGGCTGACGGCTTACCCAATGATAACAGCGTATGTATTGTTATTCTGGGATTTGCATTGAACAGTGACGGAACGATGAAAAGTGAGCTTATCGGTCGCTTACAGGCAGGCTTGGATACGGCGAATAAATATCCTAACGCTTATGTAGTTGTTACGGGAGGCGGTACTGCTTCGGGGAATCCCAATGTAACAGAGGGCGGATTGATGGGAGAGTGGCTGTTGGATCAAGGCTTGAGTGCCGATCGTCTTATTATTGAAAACAAAGCGCCTGATACGGTCGGTAATGCGAAAAATACGTATGATATTTTAAGCAGTAATTATCCGGATGTAAAATCACTGATTATGGTTACAAGCGATTATCATGTGCCGCGCGGCAGTATTCTGTTTTATTCCAAATGTCTTTTGGCTGCTTATGAATCAGGAGGTAAGCCGTTAGAAATGATTTCCAATGCGGGTTATAATACCGGATCAAAAGGATATGAAACCATCAGTCTGCAGGCTTCCGGCGTGGCTACGGTAGCAGGTGTAAGCTTATCCGGTGTTTCTGTAACTTTATCACAGCTAACAGGATTAAGGTTTGCTCAGGAAGGTGAATATCAAGCCGGTGAGGATTTAAAATTAACCGTAACAGCTGAATACGATAATGGATTTTCACGTGATGTCAGTGATTTAGTCACTGTTTCAAATTTCGATCCTTCCTTAGGAGCGAATCAGACGATTACAATTTCATATACGGAAAACGGTATAACAATTAACGGATTGTTTGATTTAAGCAAGACTGCAGGCAGCATTGCGGATAATACTTATTTAAGAAATTTAATCGCAAAGGTAGAAGTGATGAATCTCTCCAGCTATACAAAGGCATCAATAGCGCGTTTACAAGCGGCTTTAGCAAGTGCGAAAACAGTTGTTGAAAGTGGTACGACGGATAACAAAGTGGTGAAGGAAGCATATCAGAACTTAAGCAATGCAGTAAATAAGCTTGCAAAACGTGTGAATATCGCTAAAAATATGAGCGTAGAGGCCAATTGTAACCAAGGCGATGCTGTAAAAATTACCGATGGTACAGTCAGCACGAGCAATTATTGGGCAAGTGTCAACAACGGCACTAATGTGGCAGCTTCAGATGCGGAAGTAATAATTGATTTAGGCGGGGTCTATCATGTTGATTCCGTTCAGGTATATCCTTACTGGGGAGGGAATCGTATCTATAAATATGAATTGTTCGGAAGTAAGGATAAAATAAACTGGCAGAAAATCGGCGAAAATATTTCTAATGATTATGCGACGTCATCCGGCTTTACCCATGACATGGATGAACAAATTGCTTATGTGAAGCTGGTGGGAATTGAAACAAAGGTGGAGGGCAGAGATGATATTAATAATCTTCATATTATTGAGATACAGGTGTATGGAGATGATGCTTATAATCTTGCTTATCTCAAGCCGGTAACTTCCAGCGGAACAGATACAAGTGCAGGCTCCTCAGCAAGCAGCAGCGATGCAACGGTTGTAGACGGTGATCGTTCTACCTATTGGGATGGCGGTGTTTATGCCGATTCGCCTTGGATTACAGTGGATTTGGAAGCGATGTGTCAGATTGATGAAGTAAATATTGTTACTTATTGGTCAAGACCTGATAATCGTTATTACTATTACGATATTTATACAAGCCTTGACGGTAAGAATTATACCTTGGCGTATTCTAAAAAAGATAACACTGATAAAGCCACGATTTACGGGGATACATTTGATTTCACTGCTACACCGCTGTATGCGCGGTATGTAAAAATCATTGGCACATATGATTCGGTTAATCCATCCTTCCATCTGAATGAAATTCGGGTGCTCGGAAAAGCGATCGGCGATGATTTGATTGAAGAAATGGAAGCTTTAAAGGCCATGGTTGAACAGGCACAAGCAGTTGATTTAACCAATCGTACCGAAGCTTCTATCACCCGTTTACAAGGACTGATTGCGCAAGCTGAAAAACTAATAGAAACACCGCTTGGTTCTATGACATTAGATGAGATAACGACAATGAAGAATGAATTAAATCAAGGGATTTCGTCGTTAGAGTATGTGGATGCAGACTATACAAAGGTAGATGAAGCAATTCGCAAGGCCGAGACTTTAAATCCGAATGATTATATGGATTTCAGTGCGGTAGAGGAAACGATCGATGCGGTAATACGTGATAAGAAAATCAATGAGCAGGATGCTGTAGACGCTATGGCAAAGGCAATCGAAAATGCGATTGCGAAGCTTCAGAAAAAAGCACAGCCTTCCGATTTGGCAGCGTTACAGGAAGCCATCGCTAAGGCAAAGGCATTAAAGGAGCAAGATTACGCACCTTCGACTTGGAAAGTGCTGACTGCGGTCATTGAACGTGGGGAAGCAACCGCTGAGAAGGATATCGCAGCTTTGAGCGAAGTAAATGAATGTATTGCGGATATTGAGAATGCAATCAAGGGCTTAAAGCCTCGTGAGGATTATCGAACGGTAACAGATGAAAATATCAGCGTAACCGGTAAGATGGAGGAGGATGTCAAGCTGTTGGTTATCAATACGGCAAAGAAGGCGACAGGCCTGTTCCAGGAGCTGTGTGAGAAAACGATGAATTATGATGAAAAGTATTTCGTTGATAAAGAGCTGTTGAATGTTTACGATATCAAGCTGATAAAGAATAATGTGCAGTATAAGGCCGAGGGCACAATGCTTGTGAGAATCAAGCTGCAGAAAGAATGGATCGGCAGAGATTTATCAGTTATTTATATCAAAGAGGACGGAAGCTTTGAAACGGTTCGTTCATCAATCGTTGACGGTACGTTGAGTTTCAGCGTTGAGCATTTCTCTTATTACGGAATCGTCGGCAGTAAAAAGAGTGTAATTGAGACTCCTGTTGTTAAGCCGAATCAGCCAGTACAGAAGCCGGGTGAAAGCGGAACGACCGGTGCTGATACAGGGGTTGAGGATTATGGATTGCTGAATTCGATGCTGATGCTGATGAGCGGTACGCTTTTGGCGGTGTATAGGAAAAAGCATCGTGTGAAGGCTTGGAAGTAGATGCTGCGGAAGTGATGAAGCGTGGTTGTACAGGACATTAAAGCTTCAGATAAGAATCATATAGGAAGAAATTAATAACAGCCTGCCAAGGGTTGGTGTGTGTACGAGGTTTTGTATGCGGATCGAACTCTTGGCGGGCTTTTTGTATTTATGATTATTTAATGCAAGAAACTATTTAACGTAAAAAGCGAATAGTAAGAAAAAGAGGCGGTGAAAGAAATATACCGTCTCATAACTAAAGCATGTTCAAGGTGATTAAGGTCAATAAAAGGTCGCTAATAATATCTCATGTTTATTTGAACAGTTTATTTACATTGAATTTTACGATAAGCAGAGTATAATAAAAGATATATCAGGGAAGTATGCTTGAACTGTTATTTTACCTGTACGGATCGAAAAGTATTATATCGATATACTGAAAACCAAAGTTACATAGGTGAATCTGCCTGCGCATTTTGTCGGTTCTCTAAATTGATAAAAGAGCTTTTGCTTAATAAAAAATAAATTTTATATTTTTTTAAATCTTTTTATCCTTGGCAATCGTTAATAGGGTGAAGGCAGACGAACAGTAATCGCTTTTCAAGAGAATATTCAGAATATACAGGGTCTGTCTGAATAATAAGTCAAGCTAAAAGTGGAAAGATTAAGGGAGGAAACAAGAATGAATGAAAACCAATGGCTGGAAAAAGCAAAACAAAATGATGAAGAGGCAATCACTCAGCTGATTGAATTAACGCAGCACAATGCATATTTCGTTGCAAAGCGATATGTGAAAAAAGATAGTGATGCGGAAGACGTTTTACAGGAAAGCTATATAAAAGCATTAGCGAATCTTGATAAAGTGAAAGACCATGAGCATTTTATCAAATGGTTTCATTGTATTGTCGCAAACACAAGCAAGGATTTTTTGAAGAAGAAAAATTTAATGTTATTCAGTGATATTTCTGACGAAAACAATGACATTGAAATTGAAGATACGCGGATTGAATTTGTACCTGATCAAGCACATAATTATAAAGAGCAGCAGCGAATGGTTATGGAAATCATTGATCGATTGCCTGATGATCAGCGTATGTGTTTAATCATGTACTATTACGATCAGTTCAACGGAAAAGAGATAGCCGAGGCCTTGCAGATACCGGAAGCGACAGTAAAAAGCCGATTAAAATATGCGAAAAATAAGCTTGTGCATGAGGTAGAGGCTTATGAAAAGGCTAATGATGTGAAGCTGCACAGCAGTGCTGTATTTTCGTTTGTTGCGTATGTACTTATGCAGGAAGCGAAAGATTGCAAACTGCCGAATACCTGTAAGATATCAAACGATATTTATGAGCGTTTATCAAAACAAGTGAAAAAAGAAAAGACAGGCTTCATTCGATCAACAGGTTTTAAATGGCTGATTGCAGCAACTGTTGTATCGATATTCGGTGTTTTGGGCTATTTCATATGGCAATATGAATCCGATTTAATGACTTTGAAAAAATCAACGATAACTGTAGAATACGGTACGGAATTTTCTTTTAAACCGTCTGATTATGTACAATGTAAAAGAGAACGAGTTTGTGAATTGGCTGAAGTAACAATTGACTTTAAAAAGGTGAAGGAACATTCTTATGCAGAGGTGGGGACTTATGAAGGTAAAGTGATACATCGCAATGAAGAAGAGATATTTAAAATTACTGTAAAGGATACAAAAAAACCAACGATTGAATTGAAAAAAGATAAGATTACCTTTACAGAGGGAGAGGCCTTCGAGCCGTCAAAAAATATTAAAAGTGTAAAAGATCCCGTAGACGGCAATATTAAGGAGAGAAAAGATAAGTCAATTGTAAAAGATGGATATATCATCAAAAATACGGTTGATAAAAATAAACCGGGTAACTATACGGTGAAAGTTTTAGCTTATGATAAAAACGGTAATAAGACAGAAAAGTCATATGCGGTAACAGTTAAGAAAAAACCAAAGCCTAAGCCGGTTGTTAAGACACAAAATACATTTTCTGCTCCGTCAATCAAGCAATCGGAAGTCGGTTCTTCTACCGGTGTGGCGGTAGCGAATGCGGCAAAGAAGCTTGTTGGGAAGAGCAGTGTTTGGTATGCTGAGGCATCATGCATTAATACGGCGGCGGCAGCTATGGAGGGAGCAGGCCTGAATTCAGATCAATTATACAATGCGTATCATGATTTGGGAAAAGGCAACTATAAAAAATATGAAGTTTCATCCCTTAAAATCGGTGATGTGATTATGTATTATTCTACACTGGGAGTGTATCATACGTGCGTTTATATCGGTAACGGCATGGCTGTGCACGGCGGTTTCCCTCATGTTGCAGAGGTGCCGGAAGAGGGAATGGTAACTGTTCAAATTTCAACTTATAACTGTGCTGCTGCATCAGAAGTGAAATTTTTTCGTTTTTGGTGATCATCGGGAAATAAAAAACGTGAAAAGCCTATAGAGAATCGCTGAATTACAGGCGTAGCTCTATAGGCTTTCCTTATAATATATAGGTATTATGAATAAACATCTTTAATGAGGATTAAGGGAAGATCAGAGCTGAGCAATCCTATAAGATGAGATTTGATGATGCTGAACAATAAAGCTACGGTATAAGGTGATGAAACAGCATTAAAGCAGCCTACAAAACAAAGGATAATACGGACGAGCATTCGCTAACTCCGCTTGTATTAAAAAAATGAAATTTATGCTTGTAATCATAGATGCATTATGATAAAATATTTGCACGACCGCGTGGACGTGCGAGGTTGCTGACACACCGATAAGCGTTGTCATGAATGCAGTGTGTCAGGGAATTCGCATTGAGCGAGTCTATCAAGATATAGACGAAAGGAGAAAAATTCATGGCAAAAAACAGCGTAAGAATTCGCTTAAAGGCTTATGAACACAGAATCTTAGATGCTTCTGCAGAAAAGATCGTTCAGGCAGCACAATCTCACGGTGCAAAAAAGATCGTTGGGCCGGTACCGCTCCCGACTGAAAAACAGGTAGTAACAATCCTGCGTGCGGTGCACAAATACAAAGACTCACGTGAGCAATTTGAGGTAAGAACGCACAAGCGTTTAATTGAAATTGTCGGACCTACGGCAGAAACAATCGACTCATTAAGTCGTTTGGAATTGCCGAGCGGTGTTGACATCGAGATCAAACTTTAGGAGGTGGCAGCATGAAAGGAATCTTAGGACGTAAGCTAGGGATGACTCAGGTTTTCACTGAAGATGGAGTATTGATCCCGGTAACCGTAGTTGAAGCTACACCGAATATCGTTTTACAAAAGAAAACAAATGAAAACGACGGCTATGAAGCAGTTCAATTAGGGTTTGAAGATGTAAAAGAAAGACGTGCAACCAAAGCGTGCAAGGGACATGCGGCAAAAGCAAATACCGCACCGAAGCGTTTTGCGAGAGAATTCAAGGCTGAGGAATTTAACGGCTTGGAATTAGGCACAGAAGTTAAGGTTGATATTTTCAATGATGGTGACATCGTTGATGTAATCGGAACAAGCAAGGGTAAAGGATATAACGGTACGATTGTTCGTAACAATGCGAAAATCGGTCCTAAATCACATGGTTCAGGACATCATCGTCATATCGGTTCCTTAGCAACCAATGGTATTACTTCCCGCCAAGGTAAAATCTTAAAGGGTACAATCATGGCAGGTCAGGAAGGCGGATACCGCACAACCAATCAAAATTTACAAATCGTTAAAGTAGATGTTGAGAACAACTGCTTATTGATTAAGGGAAATGTTCCCGGACCGAAACGTGGTATGGTAATGGTTTGTAGCGCAAAATGTGCTAAGAAAGCAAAACCGGCACCGACATTAGTTCAGTATAACAGAAGCGAGGAGGAATAACAGATGCCTAAAACGGTAGTATTAAACCAAGAGGGTAAGGAGCTGCACGAAATCACTCTGAGCCCTGAAGTATTTGGCATCGAGCCAAATCAGCAGGCAATATTTGATGCCATCATCATGCAGCGCGCATGTATGCGTCAAGGCACACACGACACAAAAGGTCGCAGCGAAGTACGCGGCGGCGGTCGTAAGCCATGGCGTCAAAAAGGAACCGGTCGTGCCCGTCAGGGTTCAACTCGTGCTCCGCAGTGGCGCGGCGGCGGTACCGTATTCGGTCCGACACCGAGAAGCTACAGCTACAAGCTAAACAAAAAAGTACGTCGTTTGGCACTGAAATCAGTATTGAGCGAAAAGGTAGCAGACAGCAATATGACTGTTGTTGATGCCTTCAATATTGCAGAGCCGAAAACAAAGACGTTCGTTCAAATTATCAGCAATATCAATGCCTGCAACAAAACATTGTTTGTTGTAGCACCGGATGAAGACTTCGAGAACGCATTCTGCTCTATGCGCAACATCCCGACAATGATGATGCTGACTGCGGATGGTATCAATGTATATGATATCGTTAATGCAAACAAAATCGTGTTCACAGAAGCTGCTGTGAAGCATGTTGAGGAGGCATTAGGATAATGAACTATAAAGATATTATTATCCGTCCGATTATCACAGAAAAAACAATGAGATATATGGACGAAAACAATGTAGTAACCTTTGAAGTAAAAAAGGGTTCAAACAAAATTTTGATCAAACAGGCAGTGGAAAACATTTTCCATGTTGATGTTGATAAAGTAAATGTTGTAAATGTACGTCCGAAAACAAAAAGAGTGGGACGTTACATCGGCAAGACCAAAGCGATCCGCAAGGCCTATGTAAAAATCAAGGCAGGACAGGATATCGATCTGTTCGGCGAAGCGGAAGCGAAATAAATCAGGGAGAAGCACGCTATTTCCTGAATAAATAATGCGTAAGGAGGATATCAATGGCAATCAGAAAATATAAGCCAACCACGCCCGGTCGTCGTGGTATGACCAGCTTGACATATGAGGAAATCACAACAAACAAGCCGGAAAAAAGTTTACTTGCTCCGTTAAAGAGCAAAGGCGGTCGTAATAATAACGGTCGCATCACTACTCGTCATCAAGGCGGCGGACATAAAAGAGCATATCGAATCATCGACTTTAAGCGTAATAAGGACGGAATTCCTGCTAAAGTCGCAACGATTGAATATGATCCGAACCGCAGTGCCAACATTGCACTGCTGAACTATGCAGACGGTGAAAAACGTTACATCTTAGCACCGAAGGGCTTAACCGTAGGTATGAGCGTAGAATCAGGAAAGGGAAGCGATATTAAAGTCGGAAACGCTTTAGAGCTTCGCGATATGCCTGAAGGTACGGTTGTACACAACGTTGAATTAAAGCCGGGTAAGGGCGGACAGATGGCGCGTTCTGCCGGTACATCTGCTCAGATTCTCGGTATTGAAGAAAAATACGTTACACTGCGCTTGGCATCAGGCGAGGTTCGTAAAGTATTAAGCAACTGCCGCGCAACAATCGGTGTTGTCGGTAATGAGGATCATTCCTTAGTAAACTACGGTAAAGCAGGACGTAATCGTTGGAGAGGTATTCGTCCGACAGTCCGCGGTTCCGTAATGAACCCGAACGATCACCCGCACGGCGGTGGTGAAGGTCGTACTCCGGTAGGACGCAAATCACCGATGACTCCGTGGGGCAAGAAAGCTATGGGTGTGAAAACACGCAAAGCGAAGAAAGCATCTACGAAATTAATCGTACGTCGTCGTAACGGTAAATAAGCGAAGGAGGAAATGGTAAAATGAGTCGTAGCTTGAAAAAAGGCCCATTCTGTGATGATCACTTGATGAAAAAAGTGGAAGCGCTGAATGCTGCCGGTAAAAAAGAAGTAATCAAAACATGGTCACGTCGATCAACAATCTTCCCAAGCTTTGTAGAGCATACATTTGCTGTTTACAACGGTAAAGAGCATTTACCGGTTTACGTAACGGAAGATATGGTAGGACACAAATTAGGTGAATTCGTTCCGACCCGTAAATTTGCGGTACACGGTGACGATGACAAGAAAGCGAAACGATAGGAGGAATTAGTGATGGAAGTAAAAGCAACAGCAAAAACATTACGTATCCCACCTAGAAAGGCTCGCTTAGTATTAGACCTGATTCGTGGGAAAAACGCAGAGGAAGCTGCCGCAATTTTGAAGTTTACACCGAATGTAGCAGCTGAGGCAATCGCAAAGGTTTTAAAATCTGCGGTTAGCAATGCCGTAAACAATAACGAAATGGATGAAGAAAAACTGTACGTGAAAGCATGTTATGCAAACGAGGGTGTTACCTTAAAGCGTTTTATGCCACGTGCCAAAGGATCCGCAAGTGCGATCCACAAACGCACCAGCCACATTACTGTTGTGGTTGACGAGCGTGATTAAGGAGGTAGCCCATGGGACAGAAAGTAAGCCCGATCGGCATGCGTGTCGGAATCATTCGTGATTGGGAATCAAGATGGTTTGCAGACAAGGACTATGCTGATTTACTGTTAGAAGACGTAAAAATTCGTGAATTCATCATGCAGGAATGCAAAGCAGCTTCCGTCAGCCGTGTTGAAATCGAGCGCTCAAAAAACCGTGTGGAAATCATGATCCGTACCGCTCGTCCGGGTGTGATCATCGGTACCAACGGTGAAAATATTGAAAACTTGAAAAAGAAATTAGAAAAACTGACAAAGAAAAATGTCTATGTAAAAGTGCTTGAAATCGCTAATCCTGATTTGGATGCGCGCTTGGTCGCAAGAAGCATCGCGGATCAGTTAGAGCAGCGTGCAAGCTTCCGTACTTGCCAGAAAAAAGCAATCCAGCGTACAATGCGTGCCGGTGCAAAGGGTATTAAAACCAGCGTATCCGGACGTTTGGGCGGAGCTGATATGGCGCGTACCGAAGGCTATTCCGAAGGTGTCGTTCCGCTTCATACACTTCGTGCGGATATTGACTACGCATGGGAAGAAGCAAGCACAACCTACGGACGTCTTGGCGTTAAAGTGTGGATTTGCCGCGGTGAAGTATTACCGGGACAAATGGTAACGGAACCGGAAGCACCGAAAAATCCGGTAAACGATCGCCGTCGTCGCAATAACCGCGGCGGACGTAATGATCGCGGAAACCGCAATAACCGTAACAACAACACTGCTAAGGCAGAAGGGGCAAAAGCGGAAGGAGGAAACTAATCTATGTTGATGCCAAAGAGAACAAAATATAGACGTCCTCACCGTTTGAGCTATGAAGGACGCAGCAAGGCAGGCCGTGAAGTAAACTTCGGTGAATTCGGTCTGATGGCAGATTCCGGTGCTTATGTAAGCAACCGTCAAATAGAAGCTGCCCGTATTGCGATGACACGTTATATGAAGCGTGGCGGTAAGGTTTGGATTCGTATATTCCCGCATTTGGCAATTACGAAAAAACCGCTTGAAGTACGTATGGGTTCCGGTAAAGGTGCTCCTGAAGGATGGGTAGCAGTTGTAAAGCCGGGCCGTATCATGTTTGAAATCGAGGGAGTAAGTGAAGAAGTAGCACGCGAGGCTTTCCGTCTTGCTTCTCACAAATTACCGGTAAAAACAAAATTTGTTAGAAAAGGAGTTAAGTAATTATGACAGCGAAAGAGATCAGAGAAAAAAGCAATACGGAATTACTACAAGAGATCGAAACGCTTAAAGATGAACTCTTCAATCTTCGTTTCCAGCAAGCAACCGGTCAATTAACTAACACAGCCCGTATGCGTACAGTGAAAAAAGACATTGCACGTATCAAGACAGTGGTACGCGAGCGTGAGCTTGCCAATCAGGAATAGGAGGATCATGAAGCATGGAAAGATCTAACCGTAAAACATACCGTGGTACCGTCATTTCCGATAAAATGGACAAGACGATCACAGTAATTGTAGAAACAAAGAAAACGCATCCGATTTACGGAAAGCGTGTAAAATATTCAAAGAAGTTCAAGGCTCATGACGAAAAGAACGAAGCGAAAATCGGCGATAAGGTATTGATTATGGAAACTCGTCCGTTGTCAGCAACAAAGCGTTTCCGTTTGGTTGAAATCGTTGAAAAAGCCGTTGAGCTGTAGGCCGACAGGAGGTAAGCATTCATGATTCAAAATGAAAGTAGATTGCGTGTTGCCGACAATACCGGTGCTAAGGAAGTCTTAGTTATCCGTTGTTTAGGCGGCAGCGTACGTAAATTTTCCAACATCGGCGACATTGTCGTATGTACAGTGAAGCAGGCTGCTCCCGGCGGTACAGTGAAGAAGGGCGACGTCGTAAAAGGCGTTATCGTTCGTACAAAACGCGGAGTGCGCCGTGAAAACGGAACTTACATCAAATTCGATGACAATGCCGTTGTATTGATTAAAGATGATAAAACACCACGCGGAACTCGTATTTTCGGGCCGGTGGCAAGAGAGCTGAGAGACAACGATTTCATGAAGATCGTATCTTTGGCTCCGGAAGTATTATAGGAGGTGTGTCCAAGTGAAAATCAAAAAAGGTGATAAGGTACAAGTCATTGCCGGTGCTTACAAGGGCACAGTTGCTGAAGTACTTCAAGTATTCCCTAAAAAGGATAAGGTGCTTGTAGCGGGCGTCAATGTTGTGAAAAAGCATATGAAACCGACTCAGGCAAATCCTGACGGAGGAATCATTGAAAAAGAAATGCCGATTCATGTTTCCAATGTGATGGCTTATGATGAAAAAGCAAAAGCTGCAAGCAGAATCGGTTATAAAACAGAAACAGATAAGAAAGGCAATCAGACAAAAGTGCGCGTGCTTAAAAAGAGCGGCACTGTCTTGAAGTAGGAGGGATTGACATGAACCGCCTGGAACAGAAATATAAGGAAACAGTCATTTCCGCTATGATGGAGAAATTCGGTTACAAAAATGTAATGGAAGTTCCTCGTGTAGAAAAGGTTGTTATTAACATCGGTGTTGGTGATGCAATCCAAAATGCAAAAGCTTTGGAGGATTCCGTAAAAGAATTAGAGCAGATTACCGGACAAAAAGCAGTGGTAACTAAGGCAAAGAAATCAATCGCGAACTTTAAGCTTCGTGCCGGAATGCCGATCGGCTGCAAGGTAACACTTCGCTCTGAAAAAATGTATGATTTCTTAGATAAGCTGATGAACATTTCACTGCCGCGTGTACGTGATTTCCGCGGTGTCAGTGATACTTCCTTCGACGGTCGCGGTAATTATACCTTGGGTGTGAAGGAACAGCTGATCTTCCCGGAAATTGATTACGATAAGGTAAGCAAAATCCGCGGTATGGATGTCGTTATTGTAACGACTGCCAAAACAAACGATGAAGCAAAGGCATTATTAACCGACTTAGGTATGCCTTTCAAGAAATAGGAGGACTTCATATGGCAAAGAAAGCAATGATTAATAAATGTAACCGTCCTCAGAAGTACAAAGTGCGTGAGTACACACGTTGTGAACGCTGTGGACGCCCTCACTCAGTATTGCGCAAATACAAGCTATGCCGTATTTGCTTCCGTGAATTGGCTTATAAGGGTCAAATTCCGGGAGTGAAGAAGGCCAGCTGGTAAGAAGGAGGAGCGCTCAATGATTATGACAGATCCAATTGCGGATATGCTTACAAGAGTTCGTAATGCCCTGCAGGCGCGTCACGAAACTGTTGAAATTCCCGCAAGTAAAGAGAAAACAGCAATCGCTGAAATCTTAAAAAACGAAGGCTTCATCACTGATTTTACAATCGCAGGTGATGTTAAGAAAACAATTACGATTACTTTGAAATACGGTCCTAACGGTGAAAAAGTAATCAGCGGCTTAAAGCGTATTTCTAAACCGGGATTACGTGCATATGCGAAGGTAGATTCCATTCCGCGTGTATTAAACGGTTTAGGCATTGCCATCATTTCTACATCTGAAGGTATGATGACAGATAAAGATGCGCGTGCAAAACATGTAGGCGGCGAAGTGCTTGCTTACGTTTGGTAAAATAACGGAGGTATAGAGAATGTCACGTATCGGTAATAAAACGATTACCGTTCCTGCCGGCGTTGAAGTAAACGTCGCAGCCGGGAACGAGGTGACTGTGAAGGGACCTAAGGGAACCTTGACGCGTCAGTTTTCCGATTTGATGGAAATCAAACAGGAAGAAAATGAAATTAAGGTCATTCGTCCGAATGATGAAAAGCATACGAAGCAGCTTCACGGTACTACTCGTGCTTTGTTAAACAACATGGTTGAAGGTGTATCAAGCGGCTTCACAAAGTCACTGGAATTAGTCGGTATCGGTTTCCGTTCCGCTGTTTCCGGCAATAAATTGACTTTGAATATCGGATATTCTCATCCGGTAGAATTTGCGATTCCGGAAGGAATTAATGCAGAATGCAAATCAGCTACGGAAATTATTATTTCCGGTATTGATAAGCAGTTAGTCGGTGAGTTTGCCGCTAATGTTAGAGCCAGCAGAAAACCGGAGCCTTACAAGGGCAAGGGTGTTCGTTACAAGGATGAGCACGTTCGCCGTAAGGAAGGTAAAACTGCAGGTAAGAAATAGTGGGAAAGGAGAAATTGAACAATGCTTAAGAAAACTTCAAGAAATGATGAAAGACTTCGTCGTCATGCACGTGTTCGTACCAAAATCAGTGGTACTCCTGAATGTCCCCGCCTGAACGTATTCCGTTCTAATGCTAACATTCATGCACAGATTATCGACGATGTAAATCAAACTACACTGGTTGCTGCAAGCAGTGTTTCTCTGAAACTTGAAAACGGCGGAAATGTTGAAGCCGCAAAGCAGGTCGGAGAAGCAATCGCAAAAGCAGCGTTAGCAAAGAATATCACTAATGTTGTATTTGATCGCGGTGGTTATGTATATCACGGTCGTGTACAGGCATTGGCAGAGGCGGCAAGAGAAGCCGGCTTGAAATTTTAGGAGGTAGCGCTAATGGAACGCAAACCAAGAAGAGATCAACGCGAAAAAGAATTTGAAGAGCGCGTTGTCACAATCAACCGTGTAACAAAAGTAGTAAAAGGTGGACGTCGTTTCCGTTTCGCTGCACTTGTAGTGATCGGTGATAAAAAAGGACGTGTCGGTTTCGGAACAGGTAAAGCGAATGAGGTTCCTGATGCAATTAAAAAGGCAGTTGAGGACGCTAAGAAAAACGTATTCAAAGTACCTGTGATCAACGGAACTATTCCTCATGATATTATCGGAACTTACGGAGCAGGTGAAGTATTTATTCGTCCGGCTTCCGAAGGTACCGGTGTTATCGCCGGCGGTGCTGTACGTGATGTATTAGAGCTTGCCGGAATCAACGATATTTTAACAAAATGTATCGGAAGCCGTACTCCTATCAATATGGTACGCGCTACCGTAAATGCGTTAAAGAGCTTGAAGACGATTGAGGAAGTAGCTGCGCTCCGCGGTAAAAAACCGGAAGAAATTCGCGGTTAATAGGAGGAATAGACATGAAATTACATGAAATGAAATATACGGAGGGTGCTCGTCAGGAACGTAAGCGTATCGGACGCGGCCCTGCCTCCGGTAACGGTAAAACAGCCGGTAAAGGCCATAAGGGACAGAAAGCACGCAGTGGCGGCGGTGTTCGTTTAGGCTTTGAGGGTGGTCAAACACCGTTGGCTCGTCGTTTGCCGAAACGTGGTTTTACCAACTTCACACGTAAAGAGTACGCAATCGTTAATGTGGAAAGCCTGAATCGTTTTGAAAACGGTACAGAGGTTACTCCGGAATTATTAATCGAGTGCGGTCTTGTTAAAAAGGAACTTGACGGTATCAAGATTCTGGGACAGGGTGAATTAGAGAAAAAACTTACGGTAAAGGCAAATAAATTCTCAAAGAGCGCTGTCGCTGTAATTGAGCAGGCAGGCGGTACTTCCGAGGTTATTTAACATGTTTGCGACATTTGTAAGTATGTGCAAGAATAAAGAGATTCGTAATCGTATTCTCTTTACGCTTGCCATGCTGTTCATCTTTCGCTTCGGAACAGCAATCACTGTTCCGGGTGTAAATACTGCAGAGCTGTTGAGCGGTGCTGATGATAACTCCTTGATTGCGATGATGAACCTGTTAGGCGGCGGCGGATTAGAGCAATTATCCATCTTCGCTTTGGGTGTCGGTCCTTATATTACCGCATCCATCATCATTCAGCTTCTATCAATGGATGTAATCCCACCGCTGACGGAACTTGCCAAAAGCGGTGCAACCGGTAAAAAACAGCTGGATCGCTATACACGCTATCTGGCAGTCGTGTTGTCCTTTTTACAGGGCTTCACAATGGTATTCTCCTTCAGTAAGACATATCCGACACTGTTGGAAAGCAATGCTGTATTTGCACAGTGCTTCTATATTTCTACCTTGTTGACGGCGGGTTCTATGTTCCTGCTTTGGATCGGCGACCGTATTTCCATGAAGGGAATCGGAAACGGTGTATCCATTATCATCATGGCGGGAATCGTTGCACGTTTGCCGCATCAGTTTACATCGGCATATCAAACGCTTGTCGGTTCACTAGACAGCAGTGCGATGTTCGGCGGTCTGTTGAATTTCGGTTTATTTATTCTGTGCTATGTATTAATTATGATATTTGTCGTATTTATGCAGCTGGCAGAGCGTAAAATTCCGATTCAATATACAAGCAGTACCGTTCAGACACGTAAAAAAGATATGACTTATCTTCCGTTGAAGATAAATTCAGCCAGCGTTATTCCGGTCATCTTTTCATCAGCCATTATGGTAGCACCGTTACAAATTGCACGTTTCTTCTATGCAGAAGGCTCAGATGTATTGGTAACAATGACTAAGTACTTAGGGTTGACGACACCGATCAGCTTAACGATTTATGTGATTTTAATTCTGATGTTTACCTTCTTCTATACGAAGCTTCAGGTCGATCCGGAAAAGATCGCTGAAAATCTCGGTAAATCCGGAACTTATATTCCGGGAATTCGTCCGGGTACGGAAACAAAGGAATATATCACAAAGGTATTAAATCGTATCACCGTCTTGGGAGCGATCGGCTTAGCTTTCATAGCCGTATTGCCTCATGCATTACCGTTGTTTACTGCATTGCCGCAGTCAATGGGTTTAGGCGGTACCGGTATTATCATCGTTGTCGGTGTAGCAATGGAAACCGTAAAACAGCTGGAAGGACAGTTGACTCAGAAATCTTATCGCGGCTTTATGACTCGTTAAGAGGTGAATTATATGAATATTCTGATTATGGGTGGCCCGGGTGCCGGAAAAGGCACTATGTCAGCTAAAATTGTAGAGAAATTTAACGTCAATCATATTTCGACAGGTGATATTTTTCGCAGTGAAATCAGCAACGGAACAAAGCTTGGCTTAGAAGCGAAAAGCTATATCGATCAAGGTAAGCTTGTTCCCGATGAAGTAACAAACTCAATGGTAAAGCATTATCTAGAAGGCTTGAGCGATAAAAAATCCGGCTTTCTGTTGGATGGATATCCTCGTACCTTAGATCAGGCAAAAGCTTTTGATGCTTTATCCGCCGGAACTGATTTGGAAATCTCCGCTGTAATAGCGATGGAAATACCCTTTGAGGTTTTGGCACAGCGTGTAACAGGCAGACGCCTATGCAAGGAATGCGGTTCGATTTATCACATTGAATCAAACCCTTCCAAGCAGGAAGGCGTATGCGATAAATGCGGTGCTTCATTGTATCAGCGTAAGGATGATACGATTGAAAGTCTGCAGATACGTCTGCAGGAATATCAGAATCAAACACAGCCGGTTCTGACATTCTATGAGGAAAAGGGCTTGGTTCAGACAATCAATGCGAATCAGCCGATTGAAAAAGTATGGGCAGACGTAGAAAAGGCGTTAAGTCTTTAAAATGATAAAACAATGATTGAGTGATGCAGGTGTATGGCACCTGCCTTCATTCATCATATATCGATCTTATATGACGAAAGATGCAGCTTATACTTGAATATCAGAGGAAACGCATCATGAAATCAAAAATCTTTAATGATTTACGCATGTAAATGCTGGAAAATGGGCGCGAATTCTGATATAATACACAAAGGCAGGTTTTTTATGGTGAAAACCGGCCTGTCGGGGAAGTATCTAACTGATATCTTTCTAATCACAAGACAAGCAATTATCAATAAGGAGGATCATCCGGATAATGGGTAAACAAGATGTTATTGAGATCGAAGGCGTAGTTGAAGATACTTTGCCAAATGCACAATTTAAAGTGAAATTAGAAAACGGACACGAAATTTTGGCTCACGTTTCCGGTAAAATCCGTATGCATTACATTCGCATTTTACCGGGGGACCGTGTAACCGTAGAGATTTCACCTTATGATTTAACACGTGGGCGAATTACATTCCGACACAAATAGTCGTGAATAAGGAGGGAAACGCATGAAAGTAAGACCATCTGTCAAACCAATATGCGATAAGTGCCGTGTCATTAAACGAAAAGGTCGCGTTATGGTAATTTGTGAAAACCCAAAACATAAGCAAAGACAAGGAAATTAATGGAGGTGTAATTACACAATGGCTCGTATTGCAGGTGTAGATATTCCACGCGATAAGCGTGTCGTAGTATCATTAACTTATATTTACGGAATCGGACGTCCGACAGCGGAAGAGATTCTGAAAACAACCGGTATCAGTGAAGATGTTCGTGTAAAGGACTTAACTGATGATCAGGTAAATGCAATTCGCGGTGAGGTTGATAAAATCAAGACCGAAGGTGATTTGCGTCGTGAAGTAAACTTAAACATTAAGCGTCTGATGGAAATCGGATGTTACCGTGGAATCCGTCATCGTAAAGGATTGCCGGTACGTGGACAGCGTACAAAGACGAATGCTCGTACTCGCAAGGGTCCGGCTCGTGCTGTCGCAGGCAAGAAGAAATAGGACGATAGGAGGGAAAAACGATAATGGCAAAAGCGAAAACAGGTGCACGCAAGCGTCGTGCACGTAAGAATATAGCGCGCGGAGTTGCACATATTCATTCAACTTTCAATAATACGATCGTTACTATTACCGATGATAACGGAAATGCAGTGGCATGGTCCTCTGCCGGAGCACTTGGCTTTAAGGGTTCTCGTAAATCCACTCCGTATGCCGCTCAAATGGCAGGAGAAGCCGCAGGTAAGGCAGCGATTGATAATGGTATGAAAACTATATCAGTAAATGTGAAAGGCCCGGGTCCGGGTCGTGAAGCAGCGGTAAGAGCATTACAGGTTGCAGGATTGGAAATCACCATGATTAATGATGTTACACCGATTCCGCATAACGGATGCCGTCCGCCGAAGCGCCCACGTGGTTAAGAAACCTTGATTGAGGAGGTAATAGCATGGAAAAATTCGAACGTGCAAATTTTGAAGTCAAAGAATATGTAGAATCTGAACACTACGGTAAGTTTGTATTTGAACCTCTGGAAAGAGGCTTCGGAGTTACGATTGGAAATGCACTAAGACGTGTTTTGCTCTCCTCGTTACCGGGAGGCGCCGTATTTTCAATTAAAGTGGATGGCGTATACCATGAATTTACTGCGATTCCGGGAATTGTTGAGGATGTTACCGCAATTATCTTGAATATCAAAACCTTGATTATGACGATTCAAGATGATGAAGTATATACATTACGCATTTCTAAGCAAGGCGTCGGAGAGGTTACCGGTGCAGATATCATCTGTCCGGACGGTGTGGAAATTCTGAACAAGGATTTACATATCTGTACTCTTGAAGAAGGCGGTTCCTTGGAAATGGAATTGCAGGCACGTGTAGGACGCGGCTATGTAAGTGCCGATACGAACAAGTCGTTGTATCAGAGTCAAAATCAGCCTTTGGGAACGATTTATACTGACTCAATTTATACACCGATCAATCGTGTGTCCTATAACGTGGAACCGACTCGTGTCGGACAAAACGCAAAATATGATAAGGTCGAATTGGAAATTTGGACAAACGGTGCTATTTCTCCGATTGAATCAATCGCATTAGCTGCGAAAATTCTGATTGACCACTTAGAGCTTTTGACAAATGTTCATGAGCAAGTAAATGAATTGGACTCCATGATGAAAGAAGCGCAGGGTGAAACTCAGAACAAGGGCTTGATCATGATGATTGAAGACCTTGACTTATCTGTTCGTTCCTATAACTGCTTAAAGCGTGCGGGAATTCAAACAGTTGAGGAGTTAACTCAAAAGACGGAAGATGAAATGATGCGAGTTCGTAACTTAGGTAAGAAATCATTAAAAGAAGTCAAAGATAAAATCTATGATCTGGGGCTGAGCTTCAAATCATACGAATAGCGCAAAAGGGAGGTTAAATACCAATGTGGAATCGTAAATTAGGACGTACTGCCGACCATCGTAAAGCAATGCTGCGCAACATGGCAACATCTCTGATTATTGACGGTCAGATTGAAACAACAGAAATGAAGGCAAAAGAGCTTTCTGCAGTTGTAGATAAATTGATCACTTTAGCAAAACGCGGTGATTTACATGCGCGCCGTCAAGCTGCTGCATATGTACGTGATGTTGTAGCAGATGAAAAAACAGGTCAGACAGCTTTACAGAAACTGTTCACAGAAATCGGTCCTTCATATGCAGATCGTAACGGTGGATACACAAGAGTTGTAAAGACCAGATTACGTCGCGGTGACAGTGCCCCGATGGCAATTATTGAATTAGTTTAAAAATCAGCCCGATTCGGGCTTTTTTCTTTATTGTCAAGGCGCAAGCAAAGTATATCATTTGGTTCTGCCTTCATAGGCTTTAACTATATGATATCAAGCTATCAGCATTATGTATCTAAAATATAGAAATCGATCATTCATCGTGCTCATAAAATGATAAAGGATGATATTTTATAAATATCCTTTAAGAACGATAAAATAATCAACAAAAAAGCTTAATAAATATGCTATAATCATATTATAAAAATAAGCAGAATCGAGGTTGAGCATGAAAAAACGTAAAAGGAGAGTCAGACCGAGAGCGATATTTTGTTTGATCGCAATTTCAATATTTATCATTGCGGCAGTATGGCTATTCATCGATAAGCTGATTTCCGTTAATGAAGCACCTGTAATTACCTTAAAGGCCGATATGATCATCATTGATGAAGGTACTTCGTTTCATGCGGAACAATATATCACTTCAGTAGAGGATTTTAACGGGAATGCACTCAGCTTCAGTAAACAGGAGCACAAGAAAGGAAGCTATTGGATCAGCGGTAATGTTGATATCAATAAACAAGGCGTTTATAAGGTAATCGTTTATGCGCTTGATGACAAAGAGAATCAAGCCGAAAAAATGCTGACGGTAACGGTCGAGAATAAAGAAACAAGCAGCCCCGTAAGTAAGCCGAATACTGCAGATAAACCTAATAATAAGGGGGATGAAGGCAATGTGCCGTCTAATATAGACAGCGGCGGATATGACAGCTCGATCGATCCCGATGATTGTGAGCCATATTATGTGAACGGAATTTTATTGGTGAATAAGCTTCATCCCTTGCCGCCTAGCTATGGAGAATTAGATGATGAGGCAGTACAGGCACTGGAGAAGCTGCAGAGTGCCGCAAACAGCGCAGGCTATTCGATTCCGACCTTAAGCGCATATCGCAGCTATGATTATCAGGGAACCTTGTACAATAATTATGTAGCGCTTGATGGACAGGAAGCGGCCGATACCTATTCAGCCCGTCCGGGCTTCAGTGAGCATCAATCGGGACTGGCATTCGATGTCGGAGAGCTAAGCTATGATTACGGTGATACAGCGGCCGGTAAATGGCTGCATCAGCACTGCCATGAATATGGCTTTATTATTCGTTACCCAAAAGATAAGGAAAAAATTACCGGTTATGTATATGAACCGTGGCATATTCGCTATGTCGGAAAATCAACAGCGAAAACAATATATCAGAAGGGAGTAACGCTTGAGGAATACCTGGGCGTAAACTAGAGGAACATCAATGGATATTATAAAAGAAATGGAAGCCTATGCGAAGCAGTATAATGTTCCGATCATGGAATCAGAAGGAATTGTATTTTTGTGTGAATTTATTCGTAAGCATCATATAAAGCGCATATTAGAGGTCGGTACCGCAATCGGCTATTCTGCGATTCGCATGGCTATGGTAAATGAAAATATTGAAGTAGTGAGTATTGAAAGAGATACCGAAAGATATCATTGTGCAGTTGAAAATGTAGCTGAGGCGAAGCTTGAAAAGCAAATTACGCTTCGTCACGCGGATGCGCTTGAGTGTGAGGTAACGGGAAGCTTTGATATGATATTTATCGATGCCGCAAAGGCACAGTACCTGAAGTTCTTTCAACGCTATGAAAAACAACTGAATATCGGCGGATGGATCGTCAGCGATAATCTGCAGTTTCACGGCTTTGTCGAGCATCCCGAAATCATACGCTCCCGACACCTGAGACAAATGGTACGCAAGATTAAAAACTATATCGAATTTTTGGAAAATAACGGCAATTATGACACTGAATTTGTAAACATAGGAGATGGTGTCGCAATCAGCCGGAAAAAAGCTGAAAATTTATGAATTTATCTGTTCAAAAAAACGTACAATGTGGTACAATATTGATAAGAAAGTGGTGATAGATGATGAAGAAAATCATACCTGTATTAGCTGTACTCGGAAGTGCCGTTGCCTTTGCGGTTTATAAGATGAAAAAGGAAGAACAAAAACAATTAATGGATTTAGATGAAGGCTTGTTGGAGGATGATCAGAATCTTGATTTTCATCGCGAAGAACCGGTCGTACATAAACCGATTCAAAAGCCAATCGTAAATGACGAGGTACATTTTGAAAAGCAGATCGAAATTCCGATCGCGAAGGAATTTGAACCGGAATTTGCGCAGCCGGAAAAAAATGTAGAGATACCGGTAAGCGACATTCAGCAGCTGTTAAAGGAAGCTGCACAGGAAACAATGGGAGAACCGATGATTTCTAATGAGGAGCCTGTCATCGAGGAGCCGATCATTCCGGTTGCCCCTCAGCCGACAATGCCTCAGGAGCCGGTTGTGAAGCCTGAGCCGATGATCAATCAACAGCCGATGAATATGCAGCCTAATGCGGAACCAATGCCTCAGGAGCCTGAAAAAGCTGATGATGAGGATAATTCCTACAGCAGTGATTTCCCGCATTTGACAATGCGTATGGTAAACGATATTAATATGATGACAAGAGATGCCATCGAAGCATTGGCCAAGGACGGCGATGTACATGCACATGAGCGTCCGGTTCAGCATATGGTATCCTTCCGTAATAAAGAGGATATGGAAAGCTTCAAGAGCCGTGTGATCAATAAAGGCTTTGTCATTACAAAGGGTGAGGATGAATATGATTTGATCGTTCTTCATATTTCTTCTATTGATGAAGTGAAGCTGGTAAATCACATTCTTTATTTGGCCGATCAGGCATATGCCTTCAACGGTGAATATCGCGGATGGCAAAGTAAGGTCAGCTTCTAAGCTGAAATAAAAATCATTGAATGAAATAAATATCTCGCAGAAATGAAACAGCGGGATATTTTATTTTTGTGCCGGTGTGAATGTAAGCTTACTGATACAACTGTAAGGATGTATAAGCAAACTAAGAATCATCCATAAAACCTGAAAGCCTGCCTAATCAACCACCAACTTAAAAAAGAAATAAAATAATACTTGTGTTACTAATAAATATCATTATAATTAAGCTTCAAGGAAGGACGATTACGATGCTGAAGCAACGCTTTAATTATTTCTCAATGCTGATCACAGGAATATTTTTCTGTGTTTTAGGAATGTCCTTTCTGTTTGAAAAATGGACACCGTGGAACTGGCTGTACTTTACCCTGTTGATTGGAATCAGCATTGTCGGTGGCTTGCGTATCCTAAACTTTATCTTAAACTTTCATAAGCTGAAGCATCGCTTTACTCAGCTTATCGATGTAATATTTTGGATCGTTTTGATCATTATCGCTGTCACAAATGATAAAATGTTCTATGCGTTTTTTCCGCGTGCTGTCGGTATATGGATTATGCTTCATGCGCTTGTGAAAATCATCGTGCTGTATATTAAAATAAGCGATCACTTATCCGGATGGCTTCGTTCCTTGATTTTTCTTTGCGGTGATTTATTTATGGCTTTTGTGCTGTTGTTTATGCCGTATCGTTTTGCTTGGCTTGTGAATATGGTAATGGGCTGTTACTTTATTATTTACGGCAGTAATATGCTGTTGGATTTTATCCGTGAAATACTTCCTTCAAGAAGCACTGATACGATGAATCAACAAAGATTGGCAGTACCGCCTTTTTTGGCTGCGATCATTCCCCCTGCCTTAATGCGCTTTATTTTGGAAAAGGACAAGGAGGATCGGGAGCGTGAGGATTTTGAAGCGATAAAAAAGGATATACCGATTGATTTAGAGGTATTTGTGCACTTGGCGCCGGGCGGTCCGGCAATGCTGGGGCATGTCGATATTGCATATCAAGGCTATTTGTTGTCGTACGGCTGTTATGATCCGCATCGGCGTCGCTTGTTCGGCGGTATGGGAGACGGTGTGGTATTGCTTGCGGATAAGAATGAATATATTTATAATTGCTTAAAGAATGAGAATAAGGTACTTGTTTGTTTCGGCATTGCTTTCAATGATAAACAGAAGCAGTCGTTTCAGGATACGCTGTGCGAAATGCTTGCGAATTTAAGTGAGTTTGAGTGTGATGAACAGCTGAAACAAAAAAATAAAGCATACAGCGGCGCTTGTGATGATTATCTGTCAAGGGTTACACGCAATATAACGAATGCACGTTATTTCAAATATCGAGACGGTAAATTTAAAACCTTTTTTGTACTTTCAACGAACTGTGTCTTTTTTACTACACATTTATTAAGTGCTGTCGGACTTAATTTATTTGATATGAGCGGTATCATTTCTCCCGGATCTTATTTTGACTTTTTAAATAAACAGTTTAAGAGTGATAAAAGCTTTGTGATATCACGCTGTATTTATACAAAGCGCAATATGGATATCTTTTTAAAGAAGGAAAAACAAGATACGTGACAGATGCTTCGATCGGCAGAAGGTTGAAATTATCGTACAGAACAATCGGAAGCAGATAATAATGAATGACCGTAACGGATAAGGGTACGAATAATGGTAAGGTATCAAAAGTGAAATTTTTTTGAACAGCTTTACGCGGAAAGGTTTGCGTACCAACAGGGATTGTTGTATAATGAAGTGAACTTTTGAGGTGAACAGCATGAAAAAAATACAAGTATCTCATTTGTCCTTTGGTTATCATAAGGAAAATCCGGTAATTCATGATGCCTCCTTTTCCATCGAGGAGGGAAGCTATACAACGATAATCGGTCATAACGGCTCCGGAAAGTCAACGATTGCGAAGCTGATGATCGGTCTGTTGGAAAGTGATTCGGGCGTTATTACCGTGGACGGCTTAGAATTAAGCGAGGCGAATATCCATGATATACGCGATCGAATCGGTATCGTTTTTCAGAATCCCGATAATCAGTTTATCGGCGCAAGCGTTGCCGATGACATTGCCTTCGGCTTAGAGAATCATCGCGTACCGAGTGAACAAATGCAGGGCATCATCGAGGAATTTGCCGATCGTGTCAATATGCGTAAATTTTTAAACAGTGAGCCGACTAAGCTGTCGGGCGGACAAAAGCAGCGTGTTGCGATTGCCGGTGTACTCGCAATGAAGCCGCAGATCATCATCTTTGATGAAGCGACGAGTATGCTTGATCCGCAAGGCAAGGCAGAAATCAATGCGCTGATTCAGGACATTCATGCGCAAAGCAATTTAACGATCATTTCAATTACACATGATATCGAAGAGGTTGCCCACAGCGATCATGTGATCGTATTGGATGGCGGACATATCGTATTAGACGGTTCTCCGGATGAGGTGCTGTTTCACGAACAGGAATTGATTGATTTACGCTTGGATATTCCCTATGCCTTAAAGCTTCAGCATGCGTTGAAGCGACAAGGATTGGAGACAAAGCCATGTACGACAATGGAAGGGGTTGTGGATGAATTATGCCGATTACGTTTAAAGAATTAACGCATGAGTATAATGCGGGAACCCCTTTTGCCTATTTAGCACTTGATGCAATTGATCTTTCAATCACGGAAGGCGCGATTACCGCAATCATCGGTGAAACAGGAAGCGGAAAATCAACACTGGTTCAGCATTTGAATGCGCTGCTTTTACCGACCGAGGGCTCACTTACCGTATTGGATCGAACCATTACCGCAACTGAAAAACCAAAACAGCTGAAGGAACTGCGAAAGCGTGTCGGGCTTGTATTTCAGTTTCCGGAATATCAGCTGTTTGAGGAAACGATTGCCCAAGATATTGCTTTCGGACCTAAAAATTTCGGAATGAGCGAAGAAGAAGCACTGAGTAAGGCAAAGGAAATGCTTCAGATCGTGGGCTTGAGCGAGGATTACTTGGAACGAAGTCCGTTTGAGCTATCCGGAGGTCAAAAGCGCAGAGTTGCGATTGCGGGTATTTTGGCAATGGACCCTGAGGTGCTTGTTTTAGATGAACCGGCGGCAGGATTAGATCCGCAAGGGGCAAAGGATATGATGGAGCTGTTTGTACGCTTAAACAAGGAGCTTCATAAAACGGTATTGTTGGTTACACATGATATGGAGCATGTATTAAACTATTGTGATCATGTAGTCGTAGTCGATAACGGTCATATCGTACAGACATCAGATAAGCTGCATTTCTTTCAGGATACTTCGTTGTTACATAAGCTGAGAATCAATCCCCCGGCAATCATCCGACTGCGTGATGAATTAAATCAACGAGGCTTTGACCTTCCCTGTGATATTTTAGATACGGAAGTATTGGCAAAGGCGATTGCGGATGAGGTGAAGCACCATGAATAATATTGCGTTAGGCAGATATTTGCCGCTGAATTCCTGCATTCACAGACTGGACCCGAGAACTAAAATCATCGCCTTGATTTTAATGATGGTGGCTATTTTTATTCCGGCAGGATGGCTCGGTTATTTATTGATCGGTATTGCGGTCTTGTTTTTAACAATGCTGGCAAAGCTGAAATTCAGCTTTTTATGGCGTTCCATGAAGCCGATGCTGTTTATGCTGTTTTTTCTGTTGATTATCAATGTAATTGTGATTCATGAGGGAACGGTACTGTTTACGATAGGAAGCTTTTCTGTTTACAGTGAAGCATTGTTTCAAACACTGTATATCGTTGTACGCTTGATGCTGATGATCATGCTGACTACGGTATTGACGGCAACGACAAAGCCGTTGGATTTGACCTTGGGCATTGAAGATCTGCTTTCTCCCTTTAAGGTCATTCATGTCCCTGCCCATGAGATTGCGATGATGATTTCCATCGCATTGCGCTTTATTCCGACCTTGATTGAGGAAACACAGCGAATTATGAAGGCACAGGCATCGCGCGGTGTTGATATGGAAGAGGGCAGCTTTAAGGAAAAGCTGATGGCGATTTTATCCTTGATCGTACCGTTGTTTGTTTCTGCCTTCCAGCATGCCGATGATTTGGCGAATGCGATGGAGGCAAGAGGCTATGTGCCCGATCGCCCCAGAACACGCTATAAGCAGCTGAAAATGCAGAAGCGTGATTATCTTACACTGAGTGCGGCACTGCTTATTTTAGTGCTTCTGATAGGCTTGGCATGGCTGGGGTAAGGCGCATAAAGGCTGTCTGTGCATATGACGGCTCTGCATATCAGGGCTGGCAAAGACAAACGAATGCGCTCAGTATCCAGGCAGTCATCGAGGATGTATTAAACTCCATGCACAAGCACGATATTACGGTAACAGCCAGCGGACGAACCGATGCACAGGTACATGCACTCGGACAGGTATTTCATTTTGACAGTGATAAGGATATCGATGAATATCATTGGAAATCGGCATTGAACAGTATGCTTCCTAAGGATATTCGCATTCAACGGGTGGAAATCGTATCAATGGATTTTCACGCGCGTTTTTCTGCGATTGCGAAGCGTTATGATTATTTGATTACGAATTGCGTCGATTCCCCCTTTTATCAGCGCTATACGGCAACGGAGCGAGGTGCTTTGGATGTTGTGTATATGCAGACCTGCGCAAAGGCTTTTATCGGTACCCATGACTTTACGAGCTTTACCAGTGCGAAAATCGATCCGCGTAAGCCGCGCGTAAAAACCTTACTTGAATTAAAAGTAAGCCAAGAGGCAGATTTTATTCGCATGAGTTTTATCGGAACCGGCTTTTTACGGTATATGGTGCGTATGCTTGCCCAAACTTTGATTGAGGCGGGAAAGCATCGTTTAAGCGAGAAACAAATAGTGGAAATGTTGGAGAGTGAAAACAAGCATGCGTGCCGCTATAAGGCAGTACCGCAGGGCTTGTATTTAACGGAGGTGTATTACGATGAAAGCGAATTATCACACGCATACAGCGCGTTGTCATCATGCGATCGGCAAGGATGAGGATTATGTAAAAAGTGCGATTGCGGCCGGCTTTGATGAATTGGGCTTTTCCGATCATACACCTTGGCGCTATCACAGTGATTTTGTATCACATATGCGAATGCGCCTTGAAAAGTTTCAGGATTATAAACAAAGTGTTTTGGCCTTAAAAGAAAAGTATCGAGATCAGATATCCATTAAGCTTGGCTTAGAGGTGGAATATTTCCCGCAGTATATGGGGTGGCTTCGCGAGTTTTTAAGGCAGGAACAAGTAGATTATATTATTTTCGGCAATCATTATTATTTGAGTGATGAAAAGCGTGTTTATTTCGGGACGGCTTGTGTTGATGAGCGCTATTTGGAGTTGTATTGTGAACAGTGTATCGAGGGAATGGAAAGCGGTCTGTATTCATATCTTTGTCATCCTGAGCTGTTTATGCGCGGCTATCCGCGTTTTGATGAACGCTGTGAGAAAATCGCTTATCGCATTTGTGAGGCGGCTAAGCGTTTGAATATTCCGTTGGAGTATAATCTTGCCGGAGCAGCTTATAATGAAATCAATCATGTACATGAGTATCCGCATCCGCGGTTTTGGGAAATTGCGCGTGAGGTAGGGAATACGGCAATCATCGGCAGTGATGCGCATCACTATGAGGATTTGCGTAATCCTTATTATTGGGACAAGGCGCAGCATTATTTGGATGAGGTGCTGCAGATCAAGCGCATTGAATGCTTGGAGTGCAAGGGCTTTTAGGCCTTCTGACGATAAGGGATCGTTCAAAGGGACTGCCCTTTTTTATTTGACGGGAAGCAAATTTACAACATTTAGGTAAGTGCTGATGCGTATTACTTCTATCTTACGACACGGCACACATAATATCGTATCTTTCAATCGGAAGCAAAAGGCGCAACAACACCCGATTGCGTTAAAGTAAATTATATCTCATAGCTTTATTTTAATAAATATGTTACAATACTTGCGAGGAGTGATGGAATGAATAAAATCGCAAGCTATCCCAAAGAGGTGAAAGCGTGAAATTCAATTCTAAAATATTCAGTGTCGCATTGATTCCGCTGTATTGTTATGTACTGCTTTGTGCCTATGCCGTAACACAGGCTCACTATGAATGGAGCTTAAGCGATACGCTTGCTGCATGCGGTATCAGTGCTGCATTGCTTGCGGCCGGTGTTTTGATTTCCTTACGCAAACGAATTCAGCATCGCATCGGATTACTGCTGTATATGACAGTGGGTTGCTTCGGTATCTACAACGGTTTGATCGCTGATGAGGTCATGAATTGGGCACAGATCATCGCATCCGCATTCGTATTTGCGTTCGGCATCAGCTTTTATGAAACAGTTGAACGCCACTATGAGGCTTGGCATGAAGAAGATTGATGTCGTCTGTGCTGTCATTGAAAACGCTGAAAAGCGGCTATTGATCGCAAAGCGCAATTCAAAGGTCGCAGACGGTATATGGGAATTTCCGGGCGGCAAGGTAGAAGCAGGGGAGAGCTATGAAGCAGCCTGTATTCGCGAATGTCGTGAGGAATTGAATGTCGATATTACAATCGATCGATTCCTGCTTGATTTTTATGATGAGGACTTTTCTCTCAGCATCCATGTGCATGCCTTTAAGGCTCATATTGTCAGCGGTGAACCGGAATTTCGTGCGCATTATGAGGGTGTATGGGTAAAAAGAAATGAGCTGTATGATTATGAGTTTCAAGCGGCCGATCGCTGCTTGTTGGATTATTTACAAACACAGGAATAGCTTATGGATTCGGTATATGAAAACGACTGCGTATGATAGTATTCATAAAACAGTCGTTTTTTTATGTAAGCGGCAGTCATTGACAATTTGAGAATATTGTAGTACAATGTACTACACAAGGAGGCGATATGTCATGGCATTTTCAATTCGTTTAACAGAGGAAGAAAAAAGGTTGGCGGAATGTTACGCAAAGCTGCATTCATTATCACTCGGTGAAGCTTTTAAACAAGCGCTGTTTGAAAAAATTGAAGATGAATTCGATGTCGCAATCGCAAATGAGGCTTATGATGAATATATACAAAGTGGAAAACGCAGCAAGCCTATCTCGGAGCTTTGGCAAGATCTTGATTTATGATGCAGTATTCGGTTGAGACAACTTCACGCTTTGATCGAGAATTTAAAAAGCCGGATAAATATACCCAGCTGATGCTTAAGGCATGGATTGAAAAGAATCTTATGGATTGTGAAAACCCAAGACAACAGGGCAAGGCCTTGGTCGGGAATAAGAAAGGACAGTGGCGATATCGTATCGGTGATTACAGACTGATTTGTGATATTCAAGATAATAAATTGATAATTCTTGCGATGAGTGTAGGTCATAGAAATAAAGTATATCGGTAGGTCAAAAGCCTGCCTTTTTAAAAGCCCTCCCTTTAGAATGGGAGGGCAATGTTTTATTAAATTGCAGCTGTTAGATTGCATCTGCCGGAAAACGAATTCCCGCTTTTTTACGCGCCTGTTCAAGCACTTCCATAACCTCATTGGAATACTCTAACAATGCCTCACATGCCGCATAATCTTGTTCTTCCATGATTTTCATAAAGTCCTTGATTTCATAATACAAGGCAATATCCTCTTGTTTGATTGCCGGTAAAATCGTTCCGTCATTAGTCGTCAATGAATAATTTGCACAACGACTTGTTTCTGAATTCAAGGTAATATAACCCTTTTCCCCTTGAATCTGTGAAATGTTATGAGATTTTGTATCCTTACAGCCGACACATACGGCATGAAAGCCTTCATAGTTCAGTACAAGTACACCTGAGGTATCAATACCCTTCGTCATATTCGGATAATAATTAACATCATTTGGCTTTCCGAAAAGATTCATCACAAAGTGCAGATTATAAATATTGATATCCATAAGTGCACCGCCCGAAAATTTAGGATCGAATACATTCACCGGTTCTCCTGCCATAAATTTATCATAGCGTGAGGAATACTGTGAGAAGTTACATTGTACCATTTTAATATCTCCCAATTCAGGAAGCTTTTCCTTTAAAGAAATATAATTAGGCATATGTATGGTAACAATTGCTTCAAACAAGAATAAATGCTTTGACTTCGCCAGTTCACTCAGTTCCTTTAATTCCTTTGTCGTAGAAGTAAACGGCTTCTCACAAATCACATGCTTACCGGCGTTCAATGCCGCTGAGGCATGTGAATAATGCAGGGAATTCGGTGATGCTACATATACGCATTCAATTTCATCATCCTTCAGCATTGTATCAAGGTCTGTATATACCTTTTGTATCCCATATTGCGAAGCTAAGTCTCTGCCCTTTTGTTCATTCCTTGAATAAACGGCAATCGGCTCTGCATTGTCTATTTTAGCTGCGGCAGATAAAAACCACTCTGTAATAAAGCTTGTTCCGATCGTTGCGATTTTCATAATCATACCTCCTGAAAGTATTTGACTTTGTCTATCTATAATATAACACATTTTAATCGTTTGTGATAGTAAATCATCACTTCTTGCGGTTTTAAATCCTGTTAAGGCTTGAATCAGAGTTGAAAAGTGCTGATATTTCAATGATAATGTCCTGTATACAGGGTTGCTTTTACTTACAGTATTACCTTTACTTACATCGACATGCTGATTCTTGATAAAAAACGGTTTGATCGAATAAGATTCAGCTTTGTTGATTGATATGAAATTATTTCCTTTTCAAGTATACCGTTCTATAGTACAATGATAGTAAAGTGAGGTAGCGTTATGTTTGAAAAAACCGGTGAACAAAAGGTAATGCGTGATCCGATTCATGGTTATATCCATGTTGAGGATAAAATACTGTGGGATTGTATCAATGCGAAGGAAATGCAAAGGCTCAGAAGGATTCATCAGCTAGGCGGTGATTTTCAGATTTATCATACGGCGGAGCATTCACGCTTTTCTCATTCGCTCGGTGTTTATGAAATCGTTCGCAGAATGGTGAATGAAATTGATGAGCTGCGAGTGCGTTTAAGTGATTATGAAAAGCTTACGGTCATGCTGGCGGGGTTGCTTCATGATATCGGACACGGTCCCTTTTCTCATGCGTTTGAGTCGGTCAGCTTGTTGTCTCATGAGGAATATACATGTAAAATCATAATGGGAAACAGTGAGATTCATCGTATCTTAGAGCGTTGTGATGCTTCCTTAAGCAAGGATGTAGCCGATATCATCAAGGGCTGTCATCGCAATGAGCTGCTGAATCAAATCGTATCGGGACAGCTGGATGCGGATCGTATGGATTATTTACTGAGAGATGCTTATTTTACCGGTACGAGCTACGGGAATTTTGACTTAGAGCGCATTATCCGTACGATGCGTATTGTTGATGAACGCATTACGGTCAAGGAAAGCGGAATCCACAGTGTTGAGGATTATATTATGGCGCGTTATCATATGTATTGGCAGGTGTATCTGCATCCGGTGGCACGAAGCTATGAGGGCTTGATGGTTATGCTGTTTCGACGTTTGAAGTATCTTTATCAAAGTGATGCCGACAGTTTGAAGCATGTTGAAATGCTGATTCCTTTCTTGAAGGATACACCGGCGGGAATCGAGGATTTGTTTCTGTTGGATGAGGCAGCGGCCTTTTACGGCTTTGCGCTTTTAAGAACGCATCCTGACGCAATACTGCGGGATTTGTCTCGTCGTATCTTGGACAGAGATTTATTTGAATATGAGACCGTAAGTGATGAAGCACGTATTGAGGAAATAAAGCATAAGGCTTCACAGGCAGGCTATTCACCTGATTACTATGTGTACAGTGATACGGCGGCACAGGCGCTTTATTCTTTGTATCAGCGCAATGAAAGCGGTCATAACATTTGGATTTTAGGTGAGGATCAGACGGTAAAGGAACTTTCTACGATCAGTCCTTTGGTTCATGCGGTTTGTCATGAAAAGCTGAAGGAGGATCGCAAGGTTTATTATCCGAAGGAAATTCTTTGATATCATAAATGAAACAATAAAAGCTTGTCGTATGATGTGTTTCCCGAAGTTAGGTACAATCAATACTGACAAGCTTTTTATGCGCTTCGTTTGCGATTCACTCGCTGTGTGTTTTTCTGTTCCTGTTGGCGATGCTCCTTCTGTGCCTTCTTTTGATTCAACGGTATTTTCAAAAAGATACTGAATACATTCTGCGGATATTCCATATCAATGCTTCCCTGATATTTACCGACGACTGCCTGAACGGTCTTTAACCCGATACCGCCGAATTTCTTACGTGATTTTAAGCGGTTATTTACCTTATTGATAAAGCCGTCAAAGGAATTGTCCATGACGATCACAAGACTGCCGTTTTGAATTTTTCCGTCTACATTGATAAAACGCTGACTCATATCCTTCACATATCCGCATGCTTCAACGGCATTTTCCAAGCAGTTGCCGAACAGAATACATAAATCTAAATCCGGAATGGGCAGCTGTCCGGGTAAATCGATATGCGTTTCGAAATAAATCTGTTGTTGCTTACAAATATAATGCCAGTAGGAAAATAATAAATTCAATGACTGATTATTACAAACGGTTACGACATCGTGATCGTGAAAGGTCTGTGAGATACGATCGACGAATACGCTGGCACCTGCGACATTATCATTCACAAGCAGGGAGTTCATTGTCTGCATCTGATTATCTAGTGTCTTTGTGCGATTATTCATATCGATATAATGATTCAGAAGCATTTCGTAGTAATGCCGTCCGCTTGTCAACAGATCCATCGGATCAGAAACGATTTCCTTTTTTACGACGGCAGGCTGTTTGTTTGTATCCTTACTGCTGCTTTTCGCTTCCGCAGTCGTTGCTTTAGAGAATGCCGCATATACGATACCGTAAACGGTAAGAATCAAAAACATCAGAGTCAACAGCGCAATTACATTGCCGTTCATATCCGTCAGCTCAGGAAGCATGACATAATCCACAAGCAGAATCACAAACGCAAATACAGGCAGTGTACAGGCAATCGCTACCAATCGATTGGACACCTGTTCCAGCATCGTTTGAAACATTTGTTTAAATACGAAAAATATGAATACAAGATACAGAAGAATCAGTCCTAAGGTAATGATACGAAACAGAATATCCGGTGTCAGATTATTAATGATATTCATATCGCTTACAGCGGTGAAGATATGATTGGTTATAATATTGCTTAACAGATGGATCATTAAACAATATAATAAAGAGCTGAAATAGGTGAATACGATTTTAGCTACCGAATCCTTATATAACAGCGGGATAATGATAAACGGTAAAAATCCGATGATATATTCAATAAAGGTCAATGAGGAAAAGGCGGTCATAAAATATAATGCACCGATTCCTGCATAAAACAATGCGATAACGGAATATACGGCAGCTTTAGCGATTGCTTTGGTAAAGGTTAAATCGCATAACAGGAAACAAGACCAGTAGACGCAGCTTCCGTATATAAAGGTATATAATGTAACATCCTGCAGCATCTAAGCCTCGCTCCTTTCTTTCAATAGGTATATTATATAATGAAAATGCTGATTAGAAAAGTCTGTGTAAGAAAATAGTTGTTTTTTTATCAAAAAAATAACTTGACGTGAATAAGAATGCCTTAAAATACATTTATTTTTCATTGATTCATTTTTTGATTGAGAATGTCAATATATTCCATGTATCGGTAAGTTTGTTTATGGAATGTTAAATGAAAAAGTGTTTTAATTATACATAGATACAGTGATGAATTGTAATTTTGATAATCATACGGTCAGGAGGAGTTGTCAATGAGCAGTGAGATGTTGTGCTTACAGATCATTACCGAAGCAGGCAATGCCAGAAGCAAATATGTAGAGGCGATACAGGAGGCAAAGGCAAATCATTATGAGGCCTGTAATGAGCTGTTGAAGCAGGGGAATGAGGCCTATGCGAAGGGGCATCGAATTCATGCCGATTTATTGAATCAGGAAGCCGGGGGAAATAAGGCTGAGCTTGATTTATTGCTTGTGCATGCAGAGGATCAGCTGATGAGTGCCGAATCGTTTAAAATATTGTGCAGTGAATTTTTAGATATTTATCGTCGTTTTGAGGCGGTGGAGAAGGGGTAGGGAAGGCAGTAAGTATGATAAGTTTTTGTATGATATGCAGGCTTAGGAATGAGACAACGGTCTGTGAATTAAGATAGGGGAAACGCACTGTAAGTAATAATAAGGTAAAGGAAAAGCAGCTGTCGGCTGCCTTTTTAATATGATTTGTACAATATTATTATACGCACGTTTATGCGTATTGTGAATGGACATTGAATTGAAAGAAAAAACTTTTTTTCTGTCAGATGAATTTATTAAGAATCACTGTAAAGCATCGCATTCGTCTGCCTATCAAAATCCAACCCTTCAAACTGCAGGCGGTAATATTTCGCATAAACACCGTCCTGCTTCATCAAGGCTTCATGATTTCCGCGCTCTGCCAGTCCGTTCTCACTGATGACGATGATTTCATCAGCGCTTCGAATTGTAGACAGACGGTGGGCAATCGTTATCGTTGTACGATTTTTGGCAAGCTCCTCAAGACTTTTTTGGATATGACGTTCACTTTCATTGTCAAGTGCGCTTGTTGCTTCATCTAAAATAAGAATTTTCGGATCCTTTAAAAAGACTCTGGCAATCGAAATACGCTGCTTTTGACCGCCCGATAATCGAGTCCCGCGCTCACCGACAAAGGTATCATACCCTTGCGGAAGGGATAGGATAAAGTCATGAATATTCGCCTTTTCTGCGGCTGCGATAATTTCCTCATCGCTTGCGCCCGGCTTTCCGTATGCGATATTTTCCTTGATCGTACCGGTAAATAAATAAACCTCCTGTTGAACGATACCGATGGCTTTTCGCAAGGAATGCAAAGTCAATTTGCGAATATCTTTACCATCGATCGTTATTAAACCCTGATCAATGTCATAGAAACGCGGCAGTAAGGAACAAATCGTTGTTTTGCCGCCGCCTGACGGGCCGACCAGGGCAATGCTTTTTCCGGCTTCGATATGGAAATCAATATCCGATAAGACCGGCTCGTCCTTTTCATAGGCAAATGATACATGATGATAGTCGATGACTCCCTTTACCTCGCTCAGCTCAACCGCATCACTCGCATCCACGATTGTCGGTTCGGTTTCAATGACTTCTAAAAAGCGTTTGAATCCGGAAAAGCCCTTTTGAAACATCTCCGTAAATTCTACCAGAATCTCAATCGGTGAAACGAAAATATTAATATAAAGCGCATAGGTCGCAAGCGCAGTCGGAGCCAAGGAGCCATCCGCCACAAAATAAGCACCCGCAACTAATATCACGATATAGAGAAGTCCTTGAAAAAAATTATTTCCGCCGTAAAAAGCACCCATGATTTTATAATTGTTTTCCTTTGATTTCAAAAAGTGTTGATTGGACTCATAAAATTTTTCACGCTCCAAATCCTCATTCGCAAAGCTTTTCACAATACGAATACCGGCCAATGAATCCTGCAGACGGGCATTGACACCGGCAATTTTTTTACGATTATCGCTGAAGGTCGCCTGCATCTTTTTATTTTGATGATAGGAGAAAACAAGCATGATCATTGTCACTGCCAATAGAATCATGGTGAGAGGAATATGAATCATCGCCAACAACAGAAAGCTTCCGCATATCTTCAACAATGAAATAAACAGGTTCTCCGGGCCGTGATGGGCAAATTCCGAAATATCGAATAGATCCGATACCAAGCGGCTCATCATTTCACCGGTATTGTTTTGATCGTAATAAGAAAAAGAAAGCTTTTCATAATGATTAAATAAATCCTGACGCATATCGCTTTCCATGCGCGCTCCCATAATATGTCCCTGACCGTTGACATAATAGCGACACAGGGCACGAATCAGATACAGAATCAGTAAGCCGATAAACAGATAAAGCAGGCTGTTCATAATGGCTTCTTTCGTATCGAGATATAAGGTTTTATTCAAGTAATTTAATATTTGCGGAAATGCTAAGTCAATAATGCTGATCGTAAAGGCACAAAGCATATCCAACAGGAATATTTTTTTATAAGGTCGATAATAGCTGATAAATTTTTTCATTACATTCATGGAAGTACCTCCTGATGAACGCTATTATAGCGCAATTTGTAAGAAAATGCCAGTATTTCACATGAGTGAATAAGGGCTTTGACAGTGGCAGCAGCGGGGAATTTATGGTATGATTCTTGATGTTGGGGTGGGACAGTGATGATTTGATAAAAGAATAAAGAAAAGAATCATAAAGAAAAGAATCATAAAGAAAGAATACATAGGATAATGCAAGCGCAAGCAGGAGGACAAAACGATGAAAATTAAAACGATTGTATCCGATATTGATGCTACCTTATTACCGCCGGACAGCGGGATTCGTTTAAAGCACGAGGTTGCCTCAATCATATACGAGCTTGAACAAAGCGGAGTAACGATGATTCTTGCATCGGCAAGGGCATATGCGGGAGTGGTGCCGATTGCCAAACAGCTCCACATGGATACACTCGGCGGCTACATCATTGCGGAAAACGGTGCATCTGTCTATGATGCGAAAAACAATGTGCTTCTGTATGCCCGTGAGATGGATCGCTCAGATGTATTGTCATTATGGAAGCTGTGTCAAAGCTATGATGCAGACTTTGCCTTTTCTCAGAAGGACTGTATGATTGCCTCTGATTTTTCCAAGGGCTTTGCATTGGATCATAAGAACTGCGATCTTGATTATATCGTGAGTGATCATCCGCAGCGTTATATGAAGGATGCTGTCATGAAGTGCTCAGTATCAAAAAACGAGGATAAAATTGCTGAGCTTTATCCGATCTTAAAAGCACATATCGAACAGCAGTATCCTTATGCAGTCACCTACAGCACTGCCAATATCCTCGATATTTCGGCAAAGGACTGCAGTAAAGCAAATGCGCTTCGGCAGCTTGTTGAAATGAACTTGATGAAATGGGAGGAAACTGCGGCAATCGGTGACGGATGCAGTGATGCGGAAATGATTCAGCGTGCGGCACTTGGCGCTACCTTGACAAACGGTAAACCGGAATGTAAAAAAATTGCCGATATGATTGTAGAAAGCTGTTACGAGGACGGCTGCATCCGCTTTTTCAAGCACATCATAAAGCTGAATTCCGCCGCTAAGCTTTGACACACCAACAATTTGTGCTTCAAACCATAACCATGCGGTTTTCGACACTTTCATCAATTTCGGCTTCGGTTTAAGAAAGCATTATCATTTTTCATTAAAATATACAAAATAACTATGGGAATTTTTTTGAAAATAAGGTAAAATAGTATAAGATGGATTAGGAGGATATCCTTATGAATAATAAAATCGTTGAAGCATACTATCAAGGACACTGCTTCAAGGCATATGAGCTGTTCGGTGCTCACCTTTGCGAAGAACGCGGAAAAAAGGGTGTGCGCTTTACGACCTTTGCGCCTCATGCACAAAGCATTCAGGTCATCGGTTCATTCAACGGCTGGTCCTGTGAGGATTGTTATATGGAGCGTGTAGATGATAAGGGAATTTGGTCTGTTTTTATCAAGGATGCGAAGGAGCATGATATGTATAAGTATCGTGTTACACAGGCAACCGGCAGAGTAGTTGATAAAATGGACCCGTATGCGTTCTACAGTGAACTAAGACCGAATACTGCCAGTATCGTTGCGGATTTGGATTTCTCATTGTGGAGTGATGATAAATGGATGAATAAACGGACAAAGAATTTCGATCGACCTGTAAATATTTATGAAATGCATGTCGGCTCATGGAAAAAAGCCGAGGATGTAGAATGGATCAATTATCGTGAAATCGCTGCTGATTTGATTGCCTATCTAAAGGAAATGAATTTTACTCATGTAGAATTCATGCCGTTATGTGAGTTCCCGTTTGACGGCTCATGGGGCTATCAGTGCTCAGGCTATTTCTCGGTAACCAGTCGCTATGGGGAATGTATCGATCTCGCTTATTTGATCAATGAGCTGCATAAGGCGGATATCGGTGTTATTATGGATTTTGTGCCGGTGCATTTTGTCAGAGATGATTTTTCACTTTCTTATTTTGACGGTACACCGCTGTATGAATATGAAAAGGCGCATGATGCCGATTCCCAATGGGGAACTGCCAACTTTAATCTGTGGAAAGAGGAGGTTCGCTCCTTCCTGATGTCGGCCGGTGCCTTTTGGCTCGATAAGTACCATGTCGACGGTTTACGCATGGATGCGATTTCCAATATCATTCACTGGCACGGCAATAAGGATTTAGGCGAAAACCAAGGAGCTCTCGATTTTATTCGCCGTATGAATTATAATTTATCGGCAAGCTTCCCGGGCGTGATGTTGATTGCGGAGGATTCCAGTGATTATCCGAACGTAACCAAGCTTACCATTGATAACGGCTTAGGCTTCGATTATAAATGGGATCTCGGTTGGATGAATGATACATTGAAGTATTTGGAAAAAGATCCAATCTATCGTAAATGGCATCATAATCAGATTACCTTCTCAATGGCTTATTTTTATTCAGAGCGCTTTATGACTGAATTTTCCCATGATGAAGTAGTGCACGGGAAAAAGACGATCATTGATAAAATTTGGGGTACCTATGAACAGAAATTCGCTCAGCTCAGAACCTTATATATGTATATGTTTACCCATCCGGGCAAGAAGTTGAATTTTATGGGCAATGAATTGGCACATTTCAGAGAATGGGATGAATCTAAGGAAAACGATTGGTTCTTATTGACCTATCCGCTGCATGATGCCTTCCATAATTATTTTGCGCGGTTAGGAGAATTCTATCAAAAGGAACCGGCTCTGCATGCGGATGATTATAATTATGAAAGCTTCCGTTGGATTGATGCCGATAATGCGGATGAAAATCTGTTCAGCTATATTCGTCGCGGGGCGACGAAGGATTTTGTCGTTATCTTAAATTTCTCACCGAATACTTATCGTCAGCATCGCTTCGGTGTTTTAAGCAACGGTACCTATAACGAGGTATTGAACAGTGAGGCAGATACTTGGGGCGGCTGTAATATTACCAACCCTAATAAGGTGAAGGCTGAAAAAACACCGTATAATAATATGGATCACAGCATCTGTGTAGATGTTGCGCCGTTCGGTGCACTTATGCTTGAGGTAAAAAAGCGTAATACGAAGCCGAAAGCACAACCGGCTGTGAAAGCGACTAAAAAACAAACGGCCGTAAAGACAACGGCAAAAAAGGCTTCATCAAAGACAAAGGCTGCATCAAAAGCATCTGAAGCGAAGGCTGTAAAGACAGCTTCAGCTTCCAAACCGGTGAAAAAAGCTGCAGCTAAAGCTTCAACAAAGAAAAAAACAAGCGCTAAAGTGAAAAAATCATAGGCTGATAGGACAGAAATAAGGAAGTGTTTTAGGTAAAATACTTCCTTTTCTTGGGTGCTTGACGCTTAAATAAAAGGGAGCTGTGCATACTATAGGCAGGAGATGAATTTACATGAGATACAGATTATATCTATGTAGGATTTGTCTTTTGATGAAATTTTTGGTAAAATAAAGCTTACGAGAGGTGAAAAGAATGAAAAAAGAAACAGCGAAAAATAAATTTCAAAACAAGGATGAATTTAAAGAAGAATATAAGCGCAGGGTGATCGAGAAATACGGTCGCTCAATTGAACAGGCACATAAGACAGAAAAGTATATGGTACTCGGTGAAATGATTCGTGATTTTGCGAGTGTGAATTGGAAGTCAAGCAAGGAAGCAATCGCAGCTAAGGAACAGAAACAGATGCATTATTTCTCAATGGAATTTTTAATGGGAAGATTAATGACAAATAATCTGATGAACTTAGGTATTTATGATATTGTCAAGGACGGCTTGGCAGATTTGGATATCGATATCAATGAGCTTGAGGATTTGGAAAGCGATGCCGGTTTAGGAAACGGCGGTTTAGGTCGTTTGGCTGCGTGCTTCTTGGATTCCTTGGCAAGCTTGAATTTGCCGGGACACGGTAACTGTATTCGTTATCAATACGGCTTGTTTAAGCAGGATATCAGAAATAATGAGCAGGTGGAGCTTCCCGATAACTGGATGAAGCTCGGTAATGTTTGGGAGGTTAGAAAGCCTAAGCATGCGGTCGATGTGAAATTCGGCGGTCATGTAGATATGTGGATGGGCCATGACGGCAAGGCAGTTGTCAATCATATCCCGGAAATGGTAGTGCGTGCGGTGCCTTATGATGTACCGATTGTCGGCTATAACACAAAGCTTACGAATACCCTTCGTCTTTGGTCGGCTGAGGTTGCGGATGAAGCGGTGAATTCTAAGGATTTATCTGCGTATATGCACGAGGTTGAGGAAATCAATCTGAATGTCTATCCGGATGATTCTACCGAAAGCGGTAAGCTGTTACGCTTGAAGCAACAGTATTTCTTTGTATGTGCCGGCTTGACAGCGATTTTGAAGCAACATTTGCGTGTATATCCTTCTTTGGATAATTTGGCTGATAAGATCAGTATCCAGTTGAATGATACGCATCCGGTTTTATGTGTACCGGAATTGATGCGTTTATTAATGGATGATTACGGCTACGGCTGGGATCAGGCATGGGATATTACAACGAAAACAATGTCTTATACAAACCATACGGTTTTGAGTGAGGCACTGGAAAAATGGAATATTTCTTATGTTCAGAAGCTGTTGCCGCGTGTTTATATGATTATTGAGGAAATCGATCAGCGTTTCCGCTTCCAAGTAGGTCATGATTACGGTCATCCTGAATTGGTAAACGAGGTCGCTGTCTTAAAGGACGGTCAGGTGCATATGGCGCATTTGGCGATTGTCGGTTCTCACAGTGTAAACGGTGTTGCGGCACTGCATACGCGTATTTTAATGGAAGATGTAATGAAAAGCTTCCATACCATTTATCCGCATAAGTTTAATAATAAAACAAACGGTATTACTCACCGTCGTTGGTTATTGTATTCTAATCCGCAACTTACGGCTCTGATTGCTTCTTATATCGGAGATGAATTTAAAACAAATCCGAAAAAGCTTGAGGATTTAATGAAGCATGTGGATGATGAAAAGCTTCAAAAGGCTTTCATGGATGTGAAGCAGGAGCGTAAACAGATTTTAGCTGATTATATCAAGCAGAGCACCGGTATTGAGGTTGATGTGAATTCAATTTTTGATGTACAGGCAAAGCGTCTGCATGCGTATAAGCGTCAGCTGTTGAATGTGATGCATATTATTCATCTGTATTTACAGATGAAGGAGGATTCAAGCTTTAAGATTGCGCCGAGAACCTTTATCTTTGCGGCGAAGGCGGCCCCTTCTTATGTATTTGCGAAAGAGGTTATCAAGCTGATTCACTGTGTTGCGGATAAGGTAAACAACGATCCGCATGTATCCTCAATGATGAAGGTCGTGTTCCTGCCGAATTACGGTGTTTCGATCGCTGAAATTCTACAGAATGCGGCGGATGTTTCTGAACAGATCTCTACTGCCGGTAAGGAAGCAAGCGGTACCGGAAATATGAAGTTTATGATGAACGGTGCGATTACATTGGGTACCATGGACGGTGCCAATGTTGAAATCGTTGAGCGAGTCGGTTTTGAAAATGCGGAAATCTTTGGTTTGCGTGCCGATGATGTGGCATTGATCAAGATGGATAATATGTATAATGCGTGGGATAAGTATAATCAAAATCCTACACTGCAGAAAATTATCTCTGCGTTGATTGATGATACGTTCAGTAATGATCCGAATGCGTTTAAAACGATTTATAATGAACTGATGTTTAAGAATGATGAATATTTATTGTTGGCAGATTATGATGCTTATGCGTTTGCGCAGCGTAATATTGACAAGCGTTATGCAGAAAAACAGGCATGGGCAAGAATGTGTCTTGTGAATATCGCGCAGTCTGGCTTCTTCTCCAGTGATCGTACGATTCAGCAATATGCGGATGAAATTTGGAATATTAAGCCGGTTATTGTAAAGTAAGCTTGTTGAGAAACAGCTTGAAGTGATGTTAAGGCGACAGAGTGGATTCTGTCGCTTTTCTCATAAGAAGGGCTCTGTAAAACATTGGGTAGAGGCGGTTGTCAGAGTTGATCGGATTTGATGCGCTGATGATTTGCGCGCTTTGTGATTGTTATGAGGATAAGGGATGATAACATCAGTAGGAATGATGAGGAACGATCGGTGTTATCGCCTGTATTCGGAGTTCTAGGGATTTTGCGGTTGGTGATTTCGATGACTCGGTCTTTGGGTTCTTTATTCAACCACTCATCGTTGATGGTGACTTTGTTAACCTTGTCGGATAACTCATAACCACTAGGGGCTTTGGTTTCCTTGATGTATACTGTAGTGCCAAAGGTGATATCTTTGAAGCTTGCGTTTCCTAATTGATTCGTGACTGCTTCAGAGAGCTTCTCGGTGCACCCCTTATTCGCGTACATTGTAAACTCTGCGCCTTGTAAAGCGATACTGCGATCTGTTTCATCTACCTTGTGGATATTGATGTCCGTCTTCATGAGCTTGTTGTCTGCCTCAATCGTTTCCACTTGTCCATGCTTGGTTAGCTCTATCTTGAACACTTCATCAGTCAAGACATAGTGTGCCAATGTGGACTTTTCTTTGATGTAGTAGGTGCCGAGCTCAAGCTCATCGAATACGATGCGACCGTTACCGTCTGTTTTTCTTGTATCGATGACGTTAGTGAAGTTCTCATCTGTCGCAAGCTCAAAGCTGACTCCCGCCAAATAATTTGTATTATCCTTCGTTAATGGATTACGGTAGATTTTGGCATATTCTTCCATATTCCGGAAAGAGTCTGCGTATTCCTGTTCTGTCTTTGTGTAATGCAGGGAATCGGTTGTTGTTTTGATGATCTCAATGCTGCCTCGTTTTAGATCATTGTTGATCGGTTCTCCTTCGTTGATCTCAATCGTATATTCCTTGACTTCCTCTCCCGGATAGCCTACCTCAAAATCATATTCCGTCGTATCTAATTGATATTGATCGTTTGTCTGCAGCTCTTTGAAATAATATACACCGTTAGGTAATTCAAAGGTGTTTATTAAATGTCCGTTTTCGTCAATGCCTGAGATACTGATCAATGAGCCGTTCTCAATTACTGCTTCACCCATATAGTTATAGATATCCTCTCTCGCATATAAGCCGAAGATAACATCTTGATAAGCTTTACTGTTAATAAAGGTTTCTTGTTTCTCTAATGCCTTTGTGAAATCAAGATTGACCTTCGCTCTTTTGTTATTGATAGAGATGCCGTTCAGCTGAATCTCTGCTTTTCCGTTTGGTTTGATTTCAAAGGTATAAATCGTTTCATCCTTGATATAGCCATGCGGTGTTTTTGATTCATAGGATTCATACTTTCCGACAGGTAATAAAAGACTGTCCGTTGTCTGCCAATCAGATTCAAGCACAGCTACGACATCACCTTTCTTAAAGTGCTCTGTTTGATCCCATGTAGTGATATCCTCTGCCGCTTGTATCGTCAGCTCAGCTCCTAACAAATTGCCTTGTTCCCATATCGGGTGGTGTTCCTTACCGAATTCTCCTTCCACGATTTCAGCTTTACGGAAGCTCTCTCCTGTCTTAGTGAATTGTACCTTGCCTTTGACTTGGGTATTCG
>CANSQL010000013.1 GCA_947649125.1 uncultured Erysipelotrichaceae bacterium
AGGTACAGTTAGAAGGAAGCTTCGTAACCTTTATCACAGATGAACTCTTACGATATGCGATCAGTAATGACAAACAGGAAATCAATAAAGATGATATGTGTGTCGTAGGACCTGACGGAAAGCCGACTACAGGTGATGAAGTATGCGGTTTACCTAATGATGACGGCAAACAACCTGAGAAAAAACCGGACGGAAGCGTTGAAGTACCTGACGGCGGCAAGGTAGAATTCCCAGACGGAACCGAAATCGATACACCGGATGGCGCAATCATTCATCCTGACGGATCGGTAACATTACCTGACGGAACGGAATATGATCCTGACGGAAATAAGAAGCCAAGTAAACAATGTAAGCTTGACGGTATTGAAATCAATATCGATACAGACAATGACGGTTTACCTGATATCAATGTAGACTTAAACAAAGACTGTAAACCCGATATCAACATTGATCTTGACGGAGACCGTATTCCCGACTTAAGCATTGACAGTAACGGAGACGGTAAGCCGGATATCAATATTGATAAGGACGATGACGGTAAACCTGATCTAAACATTTTGAAGCTTAAATCTTGGAAGCCTGATAAGGTAGTTACGATCAACGGATTTAGCTATGACACAATGTCAGGATTGATCCCCGATGTAAACATTGACTTTGACGGTGACGGCAATCCCGACTACAACATTGATACAAACGGAGACGGTATTCCCGATAAGAACCTGTTAGATGATAACGGTAATAATTCCGGATTTAAGAATAACTTAGGCGGTGCCAATACCGGTGATAATACGAAGTGGGTTTACTGGTGGATACTGTTAATCATCACGACACTTACGATGATATACGCACAGTATAAGAAAAAAAAGACAAAATAAAGTAAGTCTAAGGGAAACTGAATTAGTAAAAATATGAAAAATATGTAATTTACTATTGCGTTTTGCTTATTAATGATTTATAATGTTATCGAGTTACAGAGGTTCTGCTTGCTCGTAATATCAATTTCCTTTCTTTGATTCTATTACTAGGTAGGTGGAACGTGGTTAATCTCCACGAAAAAGGAACAACTTCGTTGTTCCTTTTTTCTTTAAAGTCTTAGAGAAGCTTACCTGCTCTGTTTAAATCCTTCAAAAAAACGGACTTGCTTTCTCTTAATAATCTAAGAAAAGCTGAATTTAACAGTTGTATTTTAACCATAAATATCATATAATAATGACGATAAGTCGATGGCAAGAGCCACGGAAAAAGGAGCAATCGCACTTGCTCCTTTTTTTACTATTCAAGGCTCCTAAACTATTTGCTTATTTTTTCAAGCTTTTTAATGATAAGTAATAACACAAGCAGTGTTAAAAACTCGGCGTACATAAAGTATGGTACTCCTTTCATTATTAAAGCATGACTTATTAAATAAGCCGATAGAAAGAGCCTTGAATAAACCGCCATGTTTGACCTATCGGTGGTATCGTAAGGGAGCATAGCTTCCCCTCCCTGCCGTCCTAAGATGGCTCATCCATTATAACACACAAAAGATAAAACGTCCTTTATTTAAAGCATATTTATTAATTTATTTATTAAATTATAATCGTTAAATGAATACATATAGTCCCTACTTAATTATACGTTCCCTTCATATAGAAATACAAAAAAATATTGATTTTTCACTAAAAAAGCAATTTTATCCCCCCTCATATTCTAACAGTTGAATACCAAACTGTACTTCATTCTTTTAAATCCATAATTAATAAGAAAAATCTGAATTTAACTGTTGTGTTTTAACCATAAATATCATATAATAATGACGATAAGTCGATGGCAAGAGCCACGGAAAAAGGAGCAATCGCACTTGCTCCTTTTTTTACTATTCAAGGCTCCTAAACTATTTGCTTATTTTTTCAAGCTTTTTAATGATAAGTAATAACACAAGCAGTGTTAAAAACTCGGCGTACATAAAGTATGGTACTCCTTTCATTATTAAAGCATGACTTATTAAATAAGCCGATAGAAAGAGCCTTGAATAAACCGCCATGTTTGACCTATCGGTGGTATCGTAAGGGAGCATAGCTTCCCCTCCCTGCCGTCCTAAGATGGCTCATCCATTATAACACACAAAAGATAAAACGTCCTTTATTTAAAGCATATTTATGAATTTATTTATTAAATTATAATCGTTAAATGAATACATATAGTCCCTACTTTATATATACGTTTATTTTATATGAATATACAAAAAAATCATTAATTTTTTCATTTTTTTCATATTACCCCCTCCCGGAATAAAAAGATTTTATGTATAATTGAGAAAAAAGATTGATACACATAAATTCAGGAGGACGGCGTTATGAACCATAAAGGAACTAAGCGCATAGAAACAAATCGATTACTGCTGCGAGAGTTTATTGTAAATGATACTGAAGCAATGTTCAAAAACTGGCACAGCGATACTAAGGTTACAGAGTTTTTACGTTGGAAGTCTGTCAGTAACATCAAGGAAACAGAACAGATTATTAATGAGTGGATGCAAGGCTATAAACAGGATGACTTTTATCAGTGGGCTATCGTTCTTAAAGAGATCAACGAGCCTATCGGTTCCATCAGTGTAGTAAATAAAAATGATGCGCTTGATATCATTCATATCGGATATTGTATCGGCAGTAAATGGTGGCATCAAGGAATTATGAGTGAAGCCTTTCATGCGATTATTCCGTTTTTATTTACAGAGGTAGGCGCAAACAGAATCGAAGCTCAACACGATCCGAACAATCCGCATTCAGGCAAGGTAATGGAGAAATGCGGCCTTCGTTATGAAGGCACGCTTCGTCAAGCAGATTGGAGCAATCAAGGCATCGTTGATGCTTGTATGTACAGCCTGTTGAAATCCGAATGGGAACACAGGCAATAACGATTCATTTTTCATAAAATAAGTGAATTAAGCTGTTGCGTTTCGATATGAAATATCATATAATATAAACGACGAGTTAGACAAGTCAGTGGTCGAAAGCCACGGAAAAAGGAGCAACGGCTATTGATCCTTTTTTTTACTATTCAAGGCCTCTTTACTACTTGTCTAGTTTTTCAAGTCTTTTTATAATAAGAAAGATCATTACCAGTATGAGAAATTCCGCATACATAGTAATCTTTGTTTCTCCTTTCTTTATTACTGATCGACTTGTCTGACAAGTCAGTATCGAAAGCCTTGAATAAACCGCCATGTTTAACCTATCGGTGGTATTGTAAGGGAGCATAACTTCCCCTCCCTGCCATCCTTAGACGGCCCATTTATTATAACACATAAAAAGATAAAATACCCTTTATTTAAAGCATATTTATGAATTTATTAATCAAATTAAAATTATTAAATAAATACATACAGTCCCTATTTAATTATACGTTCCCTTCATATAGAAATACAAAAAAACATTGAATTTTTACTAAAAAAGCAATTTATCCCCCCCCCTCATATTCTAACAGTTGAACACCAAGCCGTACTTCATTCTTTTCCATCCATACTTAAAAAATACTGAAATTAACTGTTGTGCATTAACCGTTAATTTCATATAATATGAAGGACAAGTCAGTGGTCGAAAGCCACGGAAAAAGGAGCAACCCCACTTGCTCCTTTTTTTCTGTTCAAGACCCCTGCATACCCGTAAGCTTCACTCCTTACGGCCGTCCTCAGACGGCTCTACGATCCCCTCATAAAAAGAATAAAATTCCCCGTATCACCCCTGTACTGAAAGTACAACAGACTGATATCCCAAACCTAATACAATCAATTTCTCCGATAAGAATCCCCCCCCTGCCCCACCGCAACAAAAATGCCGCAAATAAATGACCCGTTAGGCAAGTTGAATGTAGATATTTCAACCAAAACATGATAAACTTAGATAGATAAACGGGTTGGTGATGAAATGAAGGCTTTGATACAAGACGGAAAAGCAATAATAATGAAAAAAATCGGTATCCTGTGCTGCTGTTTACTGTCAGTACTTTTAATCAGTGCCGTTATATGGGGACAGGATGTATACTCCCTGCTTCAAGGCACCACAGCCTTCACCGATTATGAACCGGACCTCAAACAGACAGATGCGAAGGACAAGCTGATCCACGCCTACATTCAAGCCGACATCGAAATGATCACCGGCTCCTATGCACAGCACGGCGCCATCAAAGAGAATGAGATGCAACAGAAAACGGTATACTACCTGATGCCGATTCAAAACGGCGAATACTTCATAACCGTTATCGCAAACGGAGACATCACCGCAAGCCTTGATCAAATGGAAAACGCCTTCTACAACTCCATCGGAACCGACGATAAAAGCTACCCCGAAAAGCTCACTGTCGAAGGCGGCTTCAAGCTCCTGCAAAAGGAAGAAAAACAGCTTGCGCTCGACTACTTCAAGAGCTACGATGCCAAAATAAAAACGATTGATGATTTAGATCAGCTCTGCAGTCCTTATGCGATTGTCATCGGACAAATCAATCATATCACGACTGCAAGCCTGTGGACACTGCTGTGGCTGTGGATTTTGGTCTTTTCCGTTCTCGTACTGACCTCTGCCGTATATTTCAGCGGCTATTTGTTGAAAACCCTGAAGGCCGATATCCGAAAGCTTTCCGATCGCTGTATCGAATGCTTGGACGAGGATTATAAAAAGGCAACACCGATCGAAGGCTTAAAAATCGGAACCTATTGTCTGTACAAAAAAGAACCGCTGACAATGCGCGTCTATGACTATGATAACTTTATCTGGGTCTATCAAAAGGAAACCTTGGCAAAGAAAAAAGGCAGTTTCCAAGTATGCGCCTATGACCTGCAGGGAACACAGCACATTCTATGGCAGGGAGATCAACAAAAAACAGCCGAAAAGATCGCTCAGCGAATATTCGATCGTTCCCATAATGCCCTGTTAGGCTTTGAAAGCTTTATCTTTGAATACTGGAAGGAAAATCCGAGCGGTCTGTATGAAAAGCTCAAGGAATTATCCTTAATCAACGAAAAGATCGCAAGAGACAAGAAACAAAATGAACCGTATCAGAAAAAATATCTGTTTTTAGAACAAAAGGATATCAATAAAGGAAAACACGAAAAAGAAAGAAAACGCAAGGTAAGAAAAAAAGGAAGGTGATACCATGAAGCTGATCATAGGCTTGGGCAATCCGGGCAAGCAATATGAACAAACACGACATAACGCCGGCTTTCGCGTGATTGATGAAATCGCAAAAGAATGGAACATTGCCGTTACAAACAAACAATTCCAAGCACTTACGCAAACACATACGATAAACGGTGAAAAGGTAATGCTGATGAAGCCGCAGACCTATATGAATCTATCCGGAGATGCGGTACAACAGGCAGTCAATTACTATAAAACGGATATCAGCGATATCCTTGTGATCTATGATGACATGGATTTAGCGATCGGAACGATACGATTACGGGAAAGAGGCAGCAGCGGCGGACAAAAGGGCATGAAACACATCATTACCTGTCTGCACAGTGATAAAATTGCCCGCATCCGAGTCGGAATCGGTAAAAACAAACAAATCGATACCGTAGATTACGTATTAGGAAAAATCGGCGGTGATGATGCAAAGGCACATCAAGAAAGCATTCAAAAAGCGAAGGATGCAGCGATATACAGTATCACACATTCCTTTTCCGATACAATGAATCAATTCAATAAAAAGGATAAAAACAAATGAAGCTGTTGAAACGCTTCTATGAGAACCCGGCGGTAGAAGCCGTCTTAAACAAACAACCCGGACTCGGTAACCTCTCCTTGATCGAGGAAGCAGTAATACTTGCCGCAGCCTATCAAAAACAGCCGCAAACGATGCTGATTATAAAAAACAATTTATACAACGCACAGCGCCTATATGAAAAGCTTACCCCCCTAACCAAAGCACAGGTGCTGCTTTTCGGCGTTGAGGAATCCTTGCGAATGGAAAAAATCGCCGCTTCACCGGAAATGCGGGCGGCACAGATGGAAACAATGGCAGCCCTGCAGAATCAAAAAGAACCGCTGATCTGTATCACACACAGCGCCGGTGCGATGCGCCTTTTATGCGATCCCAAACAATTTTCGGCACATACACTGAAGCTGAAGGTAAACGATACCTATGATTTTGAAGAATGTAAAAAGCGCTTATATGAGGCAGGCTATGATTTTGTTTCCCGTGTAGATCGTCCGCTTTGCTATGCGGCAAGAGGCGGTATCATTGATGTTTATTCTATGAATTATGATCATCCCGTTCGAATTGAGTTTTTTGATGACAGTATCGAAAGCATTCGCTTTTTTGATATATCCACACAGCGCACGGTTCAAACAATCGATTCAGTGGAACTGATTCCGGCAGGTGAAGGCTTATACAGCGAGGCTCAGCTCACAGAAATCAGCGAACAGGCCGAAGCGATTATGAATGAAAACATGAAAAAACTCAAGGGTACGGCCGCTCAGCATTTAAAAATGACGGTGGAACAGGAATTGATTGATTTAAAAGCACATCGGCCTAACAGCGGTCTTTATAAATACGCCGCTCTTTTAAAGCAGCATTATACGATCATAGATTATATGGATCATCCGTATATCATATTCTCCGCCCAAGAGGAAATCAAGCAGGCAATTTCACATATCCAAGAGGAAACGATTGCCTATATTCAGGAATTGAGTCAAGAGGGTTTGGCCCTGCAGCGCTTTTCCTTGTTTGCCGACCCTTTTCAAGAGGCAATGAAGCATCCGCATCTTATGATTGCGGTTTTCACGGATATCAAGCATCCGATTGCCTCACAAATTCATATGCACACCACTGCGGATTTTGATTTTACGCAAATTATGAATCAGCTTTGTAAGGAAGCAGAAAAGCATACCGTACTATGTGCCGTTGATGAAAAGGAAAGCAAACAGCTTACTGATTATTTTGACGATCATAAAGTGCCTTATTCCTTTTATAATAACAGTTTCGATAAGGACAGCTTCAATATGAAGGATTTCCCAGCATCCCCGGGCATTCTTATCACCAATTCTGCCTTTCACGAAGGTTTTTTCGCGCTTCGTGAAAAAATCAGTGTGTATACCTCAAAGGAATTATTTCATAAAAAAGAACGTCGTTCCCGCTATCACAACAAATTCAAGGATGCCGAGGTACTCCATGATTATTTAGAGCTGGAAATCGGCGATTATGTCGTTCATCACCAATACGGTGTCGGTAAATATATGGGTATCGTAAACAAGGAAATCGACGGTATTCACAAGGATTTTCTGAACCTCGTCTATAAGGGTGATGACGTATTGTTGGTTCCTTTGGAACAGTTTCATTTCATCAGAAAGTTTATGTCCAAGGAAGGTGCCGTTCCTAAGCTGAATAAGCTCGGCAGCGGTGAATGGGAAAAAACCAAGAAAAAGGTTTCAGGTAAGGTTGCGGAGCTTGCCGATCGTTTGATTGCGCTATATTCCCTGCGTGAGGATCATATCGGCCATGCCTTTGCCCCGGATACTCCGTTTCAAAAGCAGTTTGAGGATGACTTTGCCTATGAATTGACACAGGATCAAAAACGGGCGGTAGCTGAAATCAAGCATGATATGGAAGATCGAAAACCGATGGATCGTCTGTTGTGCGGCGATGTCGGCTTCGGTAAAACCGAGGTCGCAATACGCGCTGCCTTCAAGGCCGTAACGGATAATAAACAGGTCGCATTTCTTTGTCCGACTACGATTTTATCGATTCAGCATTACCGCACCTTCAGCGAACGCTTTAAAAACTATCCGGTGCGAATTGCCGTCTTAAATCGCTTTGTTTCTCCGAGTGATATCAAGGAGATAAAGAAGGATCTGGCTGACGGTAAGATCGATATTTTAATCGGTACTCATCGTATTTTATCAAAGGATATCTGCTTCAAGGATTTGGGCTTTTTAGTCATTGATGAGGAACAGCGCTTCGGTGTTGAGCATAAGGAAAAAATTAAGGAGCTGCGTTCCGGTATCGATGTTTTATCGATGAGTGCTACTCCGATTCCGAGAACGCTTCAAATGTCGCTGATCGGTATCAGAGCCTTATCTCAGCTTGATACTCCGCCGTTAAATCGTATTCCTGTACAGACATATGTAATCGAAAAGGATTTCAGAATGATCAAGGAAATCATTCAGCGCGAGCTTGCGCGCAACGGGCAGGTGTTCTATTTATATAACAATGTCAGTGAAATCTATCAGGTCGCAGCCAAGCTGAAGGAGAAATTGCCGGATATCAATATTGCGGTCGCTCACGGCAAGATGAATCGTGAGGATATCGAGGATGTTATGCTTCAATTTACCGAGAATGAATATCAGGTCTTGGTTTGTACGACCATCATTGAAACAGGCATCGACATTCCGAATGCGAATACGATCATTGTGGATCAAGCGGATCGCTTCGGTTTGGCACAGCTGTATCAGATCAAAGGCAGAGTCGGGCGCAGTGATCGCCTTGCCTATGCGTATTTGATGTATTCCCCGCAGAAGCAGCTCAGTGAGCTGGCAATGAAGCGATTGAAATCAATCAAGGAGTTTACACAACTCGGCAGCGGCTATAAAATAGCGATGCGTGATTTGACGATTCGCGGTGCCGGTGATATGTTGGGTCCGCAGCAGGCAGGCTTTATCGATACGGTCGGTATCGATATGTATATTGAAATGCTGAACAGTGCGATTGCGCAGCGTAAGGGCACCGATAAGGCACAAGAAGAAAAAAAGACGATCAAAAAAGCAAACGCAAAGGTAGATGCGTATATTCCTTCTGCCTTCGCCCCGCAGGATTATGAAAAAATCAAGCTGTATCAACGAATTGATGATATTTCCACAAAGCGTGAGCTTATGAGCTTCGCTGAGGAAATCAAGGATAATTACGGTCATTTGCCTTCCGGCGTACAGATGCTGCTGGAAAAGAAGCGCCTTGATATCTTGATTAATGAGCCGCATATTGAGGAATATAAGGAAACGAAGCAGGAAGCTGAGCTTTGTTTCACTCAGGAGTGGTCTGATAATATTGACGGCGTGATGCTGTTTGAAATGATGACGACACTGTGCAAGGACGCACTGATTCGTTATCGCAATCGCAAAATCACGATGCGGATCCCGAAGGATCAGGATTGGCTGGCAATCGTGATTGAAATACTGGAACAGACAAAGCGCGATGATTTGATAAAGCATTAGTGATATGTGAGGGGGATAGAAATTCTCTTATTGCCTCTGATCTCTTTTATTATGTTAGTCCGTGTACTGTTTTCTCACTTATTCCTATTACCTCATCTTTTTATTAACTTTGACCGGGTTCATCACAATAACTTCTTTTACCACATGCATAGCATGTGGTATTTTCGTTGCAATAATAATTGCATCGGGCCGTTTCCTTTGAGCATCGGTAGATTCAATAGATTCATTCAAAATATATCTAACAATGTTGTTTAGAAAAACCTCATCATATCATTCAAGCAAGGAAAGAAGCTTCTTGTCAGATTGTGCGATTTTTTTATTTTTTTAAGTATCTGTCTTCGCAAAAAAAAAATCCTACCCCTCAATAAAGAGAGATAGGATGCTTGTTATTTCAGTTTTTGATTTACTTTGTTCTGTACTGCCGCAGGGTCATACCCTGCTTTTTTCAAACGATCGATTCTGTCTTGTCCGTTTCCCCAATTACCTGCGATTACTTCATCGGCAAGCTGTGAGATTGTCTTCGTCGGCTTAGGCATTGTTATCGGCCTTGATGTAACACCGCACAGTTCGTTTACTTTGGCTTGTACCGCGTTGTAGTCATATCCCGCAGCCTTCAACTTCTGTTTTCGAGTACTACCGTTGCCCCATTTACCTGCCAGCACTTCCTTCGCAATCTGTTCAACGGTTTTCTTGACTGCAGGCTTTGGCTTCGCTGTAGGCTTACTTGCCGGCTTGCTTCCGTCATACGCCTTTTGAACCATATCAAGGAATCGTTCCCATCCCTTGTCCATAGTACGATGCGGACAGCGTTTTTTATCTGTCGCAAAATCATAATGGCGCTTTACCTTGGAAATCGGGATGTTATATTCTTTCATTTTCATAGCGATCAGCTCCGCAGCGTTTTGTTCGGCCTTATCAAACTTCACACCGCCGCTTTTACTGAAGCAGATTTCAATCGCGATGCCTTTTCGATTTCCTGTGCCATACGCACCGTCACCTGTATGCCAAGCATTGCGGTTATCGAGAATTCCTTGGATAACCTCTTTATCATCCACTGCATAGTGGAACGATACTTCGTTATTATTTCTTGTCATGTAGGAAATTTCATTTCTTGCGCTTGCGTCGTTGGCGGTATTATGCACAACAATATACTCAGGCTTCATCGCATAAGGGCACTTGATATCCCATTTCTCTTTGGGCACTAGGCTTTGAAAAATAGATAACATTTTATTTGTCCTCCTTTTATATAATCCTTAACGCATGAATTTCCTTGTCCATGCCTTCAATCATGCCGTTCCCGCCTAATCGCTTATAGGCCTCATACATCTCTACCCAATTTCTGAGCGCATAGGACGGAATGGCTTTCTTTTCCATATACTTATCGTGATACTCAATCAGCTTCACTCTCAACAGACACTTGGTTCCTTCGCTGTTGGCACTGCGGATCAGCTTTCCTTCTTTTAACAGCCATACGATATAACCTAATACGATAGGCAAAGCTATCGTATAGGTCGTCATCAGAAACTCGTTCATGATTATCGCTCCGCTTCCGGAATACCGGCAAGCGATGTCAGCACGGACAACATTCCCGCAAGAACAGAGGCAGAAACAACCATACCGACATTGACCTCTGACAGTAACGCTGCACAGCCGATCGTAGCTACCGCTGTCTGCGCCATTGTTTTAACAGCGCGTATCATAACTGCATACAGCCATGTATGATTTTTTTTAAACTGACTCAGTTTACTGTTTCTCGTTGTTGTCTCCATTCGTTTGTCCTCCTTCTTGATAAGACTGTTCCCTTTCTTCTTCCATTAGATAAGACATTTCAGGATTATATTTGAAAAAATCATTTAATTTCCGTTTGTATTCAGGATCGCAGGAGCCTCTTGTTAAGATTTTCTCTTTCCATTCCTCCCAGCTTTTGGTATAGTAATGCTCTATGACAAACAAGTCTTTATTGATGCTTTCATTTCTGTAGCATCGACCCTTGCTTTCATCATAATAGGCATAATGTCGATGAAATCGATCGATTCGATTCACCTGTATGAAATTTTTCCAATAATACATTTCGTATTCATTGAATTTCTCGGTGAAGCGCTCTCTTACCGGTTTATCCTCGTATGCTTCCTGTCCGTCGGCATTATACTCCTCCAAATAACCCCATACCTCTGTATAATCCTCGTAGCTCTTTAAAAAGCGATTCACATCGGTTTCACCGTTCGTAAAGCGCAGGAATTCATCAGAATCAGCAAATAAGCACCATCTGCATTGCTTCCCGTAGGCATCAAGAAAATGGTTATAGGCTTCTTCTTGAATATTTTCGTATGTATCCTGCCATTCAATTATCGTTATGTTGTTTTGAATATCTTTATCTAATGTGGTGATAACCTCACTCACTCTTTCTTTTTGACCGTTATCATAGATAAAAATATGGTGAAGGTTAAGCTTGTGATACCATTTCAACCATTCGCTCAAATATCTGTTTTCATCCTTGATCAGTAATACAACAGCGGAATAATATTGAAAATTCATCTGTGCTTCTTTTTCTTTATACTCCTTTGCGTAATAGCTGTAGATATCCTCTTGGTGTTGATTGCTTAACTGCTCGTATTCCTTTTCCAAGCGCTGCTTTTCCAAAAGCTTCTGTACAAGCTGTTCTCTTGCGAATTCTAAGGTTGAGCCGTTTTTGACAAGGTCAAAGAAATAATTCTGTTCATTGAAGCTGTTGAATTCGAACAGCTTGGCTTCCAATTCATCCATTGCTTTTTCATAATCACTCTTTTCTGACGAGACGATTTTCCCGTCGATGAAGTATTTATCAAGGTCCATAGCAGGAACCATCACATCATCAAGCAGAATGTCATCTTTGTATAGAGGGGTAGAGGACATAACCTTCGAATAAGAAATTATTCTGCGAGTTATTGGGTCGATTTCTATTTTTATCATTTCTTATTTCTCCTTAATCCTTCGGCACAACCACAAATACATCACTGATGTAACAGTAATTGGCTTTAGCGCCATAGTTATGAGTAATTTGTAATGTATCATCGCTATTATTATCATTATATATAACGCATAACATAGATACATCAATTTTAGCTAAAGTCGATTCTGCAATTGAACCATATAATGTTTCATAAACATATGTTGCATTCATAGTGCCCCTCGAATAAACAATATCACCATAGCCGTTTAGATCATTATATATATTTACAAATACCAACTTAGGACCTTCATAAGTACAAGAACTGTTTGCGGGTGTTCGGTGTATATTCAGACCTAAAGTTAAAACTCGCAAATTTCCACTGCTTGTATAATAATACCAATCAGGATCTATAGATATATTCACTTTGGTTAAATCTGTTCTTACATGTCCGCTCCATACGCGCTTTAAGCCACCGTTATTACTGCTTCCACTGCTCATTCCTTGTATTGCTTCATAAACCGCCTTGCTTTGAATCGGATTTGTAGAAGAAGCACTTAATGTGGATTCCACATCCGCAACATTTACCTTAGTATCCAACGCATATCTAACTCTGCTGTTTCGTGCCGGCGACGTAGACCCATAGCTTAACTGCTCATCTGAATTTTCTATCCAGCCTGCCCACAATCCTCTATTGGGATTCGGCCCGATAAACATATTCGTAAATTCCTTCATCTGCAGTTGGATACCGTCCTTGCCCCCCAAATCATTAATAACCTTTAGTGTACAATAAATAGTATCCTTATCATACCTGACTACAGTCAGATAGGCGCCTAAAACATTACAATACCCCGATTCCGAGTCAGAATCCGGATTAATTGCCGGCGCATCACCGGCATTGGCCATTGCCTCAGTTATTACATCCTTATCTACCGGATAAAAGCCTGTTTCAAGATTGAAAATCGTGGAATCTCCTAAGCTTGTCAGCATTCGATTCGCTTTTTTATCAATTTTACCGTCAGCGATCTCTCTGATTTCATCCAGCATTGTCACCGTCGCATATGCACCGGGTGTAACATCAAGTGATACCTGATCTGCATTTCCTACCGTGACATATAAATCAAAAATTGCGCTTGACGCTCCGACATTGTTATACGGCGGCATCCAAGCAGCCATTTTGGCACTCATTACACCGTATAAAACCTCTGTATCTTCTGCGGTATCTTTCGCAAACAAACCCATTGTCTGCATATGATAACCAACCTCAAGCGCCTCATTTGTCACCGCAGCTTCAAGCTTGACCGCAATTTCATTGATTCGTGTTGTTTTACTGATTACAACACTTTGCTTCACATCAGCCAACGACACAAGCTCCTCTAATTGATCATCATTATAAGCTTTATCAGAAATATCGAGTCTTGTGAAATTAATACTCCCGATGCCGCTGAGTGCCTTTGCCATTAAGGCTTGTCCCTGCTTGGTTATTACTATATTTTTAAATTCTGCCATTTTATCACTGCCTTTCTATATATATTCAATATCATTTAACAGTACACTGATACTTCCATAATTTCTGTTTCCCAATCGCATAACGAATAAACAAAGCTGCAGACATTCAAACCGATTTTTATTACCATTTTTTGGAATAATCATTTAGACTTACATACATAATGTCATATAACATGTTAAAGTTATTACGTCGGGAGGTATCATTATGAATTTTCATAAGGTCTATTGTTTAGTAAATGATAAGGTTGGGATGGATATCAACACTCTTTTAAAAGAATGTCATGCGGAAATCATAAGGGATGATGATATGATGCGTGGATTTGAAGCAAGAAGCATGGAGATAGACGGTGTATTGCTTATCTTTTTAAAAGAAGGCTTACCTGAAGTAAGGGAGCATTATTTAATACTCCATGAAATCGGCCACTATTACTGCGGAAGCAGTGAGCGTTATGCCGATTTATTTGCCTGTCTTTATCTCATTGAGAATCGCATCTGGGAAGCATGCTATTTCCATCAGTACTTGATGTGCAACGGCGTTGATCGTCATATTGCACATCGCGTAAATGACGATATTTATCGCTATAAGCTTACGGTCCAAGAGGAAATCGGATGGCGTGTACTGGAGCTGCAGTAACCGCTCATTCAGATTTTCAAAAGTAAGTATTACAAGCGATAACTATTTCTGAACAAAAATTCAGCCCAAAATTAAAGAGCTGCTATTGTAATCTTATTACGATATACAGCTCTTTTCAGCAATTATTCAGCACTTTCTAAGCCATCTAGATATAATAATTTTCATCCATTAAATATTCAACCGCCTTCTTCACGGTCGTTGTGTAGGTCATAGGAATTTCAATCCAGATTTCAGCAACTTTACCGGGCGCATCACACTTCAACTTCATATTCTCATTGAAAATATGAAACATATTGAACGGCGATTCTGTTGAAAATTCTAATATCTTCAACCCCGGGTCTCTCGGATGTACATAATAGTCAGCAGTTACATAATAAGGGTCTTCCTTATTAACAGACAATTGCATCGATAATGTCTGATTACTTAAACCTCTGACAATCAGTCTTGCACCGCCGCACTCTCTGATATAAATTTTGAATGTTCCTCGCATATGAGAGATGCTTGAGATAATAAGTGATGTTACCTCAGTGGCAGCATCGGCAGTAACTGATACCCATTTTTTATTTTTTGCTTCATATATACCTGCGGCAATATTGGAATTCGTACACTCTGCATCAAACATATACTCTTTGCTGTAATAGTTTCTTTGGATGCTTCCGCCATCCTTATTCTGCAGCGCAATATCTCTGACATCCTCCAACATCGTGATCGTTGCGTAAGCGCCCGAATTAATTTCCACTGATACATTCTCTGCATTTCCGACCGTCACATACAGATCAAACATCGCACTGGACACACCGATTCCGTTATATGCCGGCATCCACCCTGCTTTTTCCGCAATCATCACCCCATACAACACTTCCTCATCGCCGTCCCCGTCGCTCGCATACAATCCGACCGTCTGCATATGATAGCCTGCAGCCAGCTCCTCATTCGTTATAACGGCCTCCAGCTTCACCGCCACCTCATTAACTTTAGAAACATGATTGATCGCCGTACTCTGTTTTACATCCGATACAGCGGTAAGTGCTTCCAGTTCCTCATCCGCATAAGTCTTATCCGAAACATCAAGCCTTGTAAATCTGATATTGCCTGAACCCGACAGGGCATTTGCCATCAAAGCCTGTCCCTGCTTGGTTATGATTACACTTTTAAATTCTGCCATTTTATCACTGCCTTTCCTTCGTATCGATAATAAAAAGCGATGAAACCGCACCGCCGAAACCATGATTTCCTTCACAGCTGAATCTCTCTTTAAAGTTATCCGAACAGATAAAGCGCTCGGTAAACGCACCGATTACCTTCATGCCGCACGCCCCCTTCGCACCCCAATCCATCTCATTAGATAAATGCAGCACCAAATTACACGGAAGCATATAATCAATCACATGCTCCAGCTCCGCCATTTCATCACACGCCCTCAAATCAGTATGGATTTCCAACTCATACTGCTTAAAGCGCTCCACAATTTGATAATTGTCCGCCCCGCAAATAAGCTCAAGCTTTTTCAGAAAAGTAGAATATGTATAGCTCTCCTGATCATTCCATTTAGCCAATACCTTTTTTCTTCTGCTCTCCAAGGTCTCATTGGGAACCACCGCTATCCCCAACAGCTTTTCAAACCGCTTCAGGCCGTCAGAATCTGCCGTTAGGATAAATTGATTATTATCGATTTTATGCAGCTCATTCAACACTGCTTGAAGCACTTCAGCCTCAGCATCACCGATCAATCTCAGCGATACATATTCCTGCATAAACTCAGGAAGATTCTTAATCAAATCAATCTCGCGCTTCATTTTCAATCGATCCGAAAATCGGAATTTCAAACTCACTTAAATTCAGATTTTCTGCCTTTCTGTTGATTCTTGTTTCACCGATATCGATAATGCCGTCCACCGACAACAATCTTGTTTCGATTTGCGAGATACGAACTGTAAGAGCTTCAGAGGATGCCCATGTTTTACGAAGTGCCGATAAGTATTCCGCGATTAAGGCTGTGCATGCCTCAGATACCTGTTCAAATGTATATGACGGCTCCAGCAGCATGCTTGTCGTAATATCCACAGTAACAGTTTCCGCTGTCTGCACCGTTACCACATGACCGATCGGAGCGATACCCGAACCGGTACCGTAAGGCATCGGATCGACAGCACGCTTTACCGTCTCAACCAATGTACTGCTTGCCTTGTTGAACTGAGAATCGAGGATCGTCAACAGTACGGTACCGCCGCCGTTATACACCGGCTTTACCTTCGTTGCGCCGACCCCCGCAATACTGTTTGTTTTTTGAATATAATCCTTTTTATTGCCGCCGAAAATCCTTGTTTCAAAGGTTTGAAAATAACGCTTTCTGAGGCTCTCCGTATCCTCCTCGTCCTCGCCGGGAATCAACAGTTCACTCAGAGTCGCCCTTTCCAAACCGGGAATGTATTGAATCGGAATCAAGCTGCCGAAATACGAATTACCGATCGTACCGGCACTTTCACATTCCAGCTTATACGTGGTATCAGCGATCTTTTCAATCACGACATAATTCAAATCATCTAAAGAAAAGCGCGAACCGATCGCTACCTCAATATTAAATTCACCCTTTAATATTGCCTTTGTGGCTGCCTCAGGCACAATCCCTCGCTCCGCACAGCGGCGTATCAAATACTCTCTTGATGCACTGTCCGCAAACGTATCATTCATGATACCGTTCATTTCCATATACAAATTCATGATCTCTAAAGCCGCAGGCGCAAGGGCATCATAAATCACCGAACCCTCCCGTATATCTATTTCACTGTTTTTCTCCGCAACACGATTCAACATTCCTTCTAATATGCTTTCAAAGCTGTATTTTTCATACATCAATAATCCACCTGCCTTTCTGCCTCAATATCACCGAAAACGGTATGTACGATAAAGCTTACATGAATCCTGCTTTTATCAATGACAAAATCAAAAGTATCCACTTCTTTGATGCGTGTATCCTGAATCAAAGCCTCAATGATTCTGCGCTCTAATTCGGGACATACCCATGCGGGATCCTCTCCGTACAGATCATAAAGCTCAATACCGTAGTTTTGCGAATAAATCGGATATTCAAATCGCTCGGTATTCAATATCTTATAAACAGCCTGCTTCATTGCCTCTAAGCCGTCTGTTTTACCGTTTATCGTTTTACTTGTCAGATTCATTTTATAAGTCAACGAGGATTCATTTTCCGCTACTTCAAAATCACTGTCTGTAAGATCAATCAAATGATTCGGTATCATTTAAAACACCACCCTGTCTACTACCAAAAATCGCTGTCCGCCTGAAAACCTGATTAAAATCACCTTTTCACCTAATGTTAAACCGTTATGAACACGATACTTCTTTTTTCCCGTATATCGATGAAAATGAGATGCCGCAAGCTCAGCCTGTTTGATTACGGTATTGAAACTACCGCTTAAGGTCGTTTTTGCGCTGCTTTCCACTGTTGTCGTATCAGGCTCTACCTCATTGATGATATCAGTTTTGATATCACCGTCGAATGCAGTTTCTGCCTCATGGGAATGATGAAAGCTGATTGATGCCGGCTCTGTATCATGATCGATACTCATATAGGCATCATAATCACTGACAGCTCTTGTCAACACAAGAAATTCCTTCGTCAATTTCAGCTTTTGATCCACTGTAATTTCCAAAGGCTCACAACCGGTAACCTCACCATACAATACAGCAGAGGGCTTAGCCTCATCAACCGCCGCAAGCGCAATCTGTTTGATTACCTCATTCATATTCTCAGCCATTGAATACACCGCCTTTCAAATCTAAGTCCATGAAGTGCTCATTTTCTTTAAAAATATGCTTTACCTTTTCAACGATCAAATAATTCGCAAGCTTGATATCATTCAAGGTCAAGGATACAATTACTGAGCTTCCTGCACGAACCCGTGTATCTCCTAAAACATTGTTTATACGAAGCGACTTTGTTTTTTTATTGTATAAGCTGAGCAGTGCATCTGCCTTTGCCTTGCCGTTTGTCTTTTCATCAATTTTTTCATAATATTGAAGCAATCCCCACTGATTGATATTGTTTGAATCCCGTGTGAGATAGACCTCTCTTTTTCCGGTCTTATCATTATCATATACTAGCTTTATTTGATTATAGGTATCTGAATCAATGCTGGATGAATATTCATAATCCTCACTTGTATCTTCATCAATCAAAAGATTTAAGCGCATATCCTCTATATTGTTCAGTGTGATTTTACCGAAATCATCATATAAAACAAATATCTTTTTGGTGCTTTGAAGTGTAATATCTAAAGCATTTTGAATCATATCAATCAATGCCTTATCCTCTTCAACCCGATTCGCAATGCGATATTTCGTATCACAAAGCTTTCCTGTTTGTAAGTGAAAATCATCCGCTATTGTTTTGATCAGCTCATTGGCTGTTTTTCCCGAATATACATAGGTTTCTTTGTTTTTTAAATAGCGAAGCTGATCGTAACAGGTGATGGAAAGCTCCTTTGATTTATCTGTCTTTTTTTGAAAGATAAAGCCGTAGAAAATATTTTTATTATGATATCTGAATCTTACTGCATTTCCTTCCTGTACATTGATATGTCCGTCATCAAGTATTTTAAAGCTCAATTTCCCGGGGACGCCTTTTCGTTCGGTGGACCATTCGATGCCTTCCTCTACGATCGGTACATATACCTTATCACCGTTTTGGATAATCAGTTCAACTGCATCGCTCATTTAGACCACCGTTACGGCTGAGGCAACGACCCAGCCGAGCCAACCGCCGTTCATATCGGTTACATGATAAGGATGACTGCCCTTGTTGTTGATGAAATTGACCTTGCCCTTGAAATTTTTGCGCAATTGTCCCGGTCCCGATCCATAGGAATCGCGATGAAGCTGTCCGTTTACGATAACGGTACAGCCCTTTGTGACCGCTTTTTTACTGACGGGGCGCGGCTTGGATTCTTTACGGACGATCGGTTTCGGTTTATTTGTATCCAGCTTGATTTTTGCGGTCTTTGTCGCATAATCTCGGTATTGTAAAAGGGTGATATCGACTGATATGCAGTCGCCTTCCTTGGCATCTTCACTGATTTTATAATCCTCAAGTGATACCTTGATATTGGTATCGAACAAAAGCTTTTTTCCGTATACGCGAGATATGATAAATTGAAACGGTTTTTTTGATGTTTTCAAATTTTCAAGCTTTTTTAAATAGTAGTCTGCCCCTTTCCAGCCGTTTTGATAAACCGCAAACGGATAATGATTGACACAGGGCAACTCTGCCGTAAAGCTGATTTCGGTAAGTCCGGCATTTTTTAAGATATTGATTTCACCCTCATTGATTAACACTAAGGTTTTATTCTTGTTTTTGATTGACATTTCTGCCTTTGCCGGTGTTACGGGCAGCAGCATTTTATCTAAATAAAATTTATACATATCAGTGTACTCCTTCCGCAGCGATTTCCATCTGTTCTCTCAGCTTTAAGGAAAGATGATCGACGATACCGTCAAGGTCCATCGTGCTGTTGATTTGATTGCTGTTATTCATTTCAACCTTAATTTCGGCTGTTGTAAAGCGATTGATGGCATCACGTTCGGCCAAGTCGCGCATGTATTTCAGATCCTCTTGTGTAATATCTAAGGAGTCCTTGATATTTGAGGTGTTATCGGCAATGCCTGCGATATTGGAATTCATCGCCGAATCGTTTAACAGATTGTTTATATCCTCGTTTTGCGGAATCTCTTGTTCCTGCTTTGAACCTGAACCAAATAAACCGTCAAAGGATGAGGAAAGATTATCAACAACACCGTCGCCCCATGCGGCACCGGAAGCAAATGCTTCTTCCATCCAGCCGTCCTTGTACGCATCATAAGTGTGCAGACCTTTATCGAATTCCTTGCCGATATTGGAATATTTCTCTTTGCTGTTTCGTGCCTTTTCCGCTTTATCGCGATAATCCTGTGCGGCGTTTTCAACACCTGAATAATCGATTTCGACAAAAGGAATTTTATTTAATTTCTCGGCAATCGCTGCCGCAACATCACAGACAGTGGCTAATAAATCATACCACCATGATTGGATGTTGCATATTGCATTATGGAATGCGACTCTTATATTGTTGGCTGTGGCACACAGTGCGTTCCAGATTGCCAAAGCGACATTGGCAACTGCCAGACAAAGATTCCAAAAGAATTGAATTACTACATTGATTCCGCCTGTAATCATCCCAAACCCGGAGCTTGAAAGTCCTGTCAGATTGGCAATCCACTGACATAATGCCATGACTCCCAATACAATTGCGGTGACAGCTAATGCGAACATTCCCGCCGGGCTTGTCAGCAAGGCAAGATTAAAGCCGTTTTGCGCAGCAGTGGCTATACCGGTAACCAAGCTATATAAGCCGAAAGCTGTGGTAAACACACCCAGTGCGATTGCTGCCGTAGTAAGCAGCGGTTCAATAAATGACCAATTTTCATAAAGAAAGCCGGCTATTGAGGAAATAAGCTCCAGTATGCCGGCAAAAGTCGATCCGACAACACTCAGCGCAGCTATTACCCCGTTTATGATCATGGCGAATGCAGGACTGTTCGCAATCTCAATGATTTTCTGTAAAACCGGCTGAAACGCAAACATAGCACCGTTTTTTATGCTTGTCCACATTTGTTCAAATGTCATCGGAAATGACGAAAAGCGTTCACTGATTGCATCTGACGAGCTCAGCATCGCATCCTTGAATATACCGGCTGTGATTTCACCGTTGGCTGCCATTTCCATCAGCTTTTCATTCGAAACGTTCAAATACCCTGCCAGTGAAGAAACGGCACTCGGAGCTGTTTCACTTAATGTAGTTAAAGCACCGTCGGAAATCGTTCCCGTGCTCATTGATTCAGTAAGTGCGGACAGTTGACTGCTTGCCTGCTCCTGAGAAGCTCCGCCCATCAAATACTCCATATTCATAATTCCCGCAAACTCCATCGCATCCTCATTCGAACTGAATGCTCCTGTCTGCAGCTTAAGGTCTGATACTGCACTCATAGCGTTCATATAATCCATGCCTGACTGCTGTGCCGAAGCATAGATTTTCTCCTGCAGTGCAGTTACGCTTCCACCGTCATCAACGATCATATTCAATTTGGCTGTTGTCTGCAGATATTGATCAGACATATCCATAAGCTTGCCGACATTCTCCGGCTTCACATAGCCCATCACTTTTCCTTGGATCTTGTCCATTAACGAAGGTTTCTTAGCTTCCTCTTTCTTATCTTTATTTTCATCTTTCGTAATATCAGTTTCGGTAAATTCTGCATCAATGACATCCTTAGGACCTGCTGCTATATCACTCGGTACCATTTCATAGGCTTCACTCATACTCATTAAAGCATGGGTCGTCTTTTCTGCCATATGACAAACTGCCTGCAGCTCATTACACTGAAAACTCATGGAAAACGCTCTTTCCACTACTTCACACGATACTGCTATCTCTTTGATACTTTCGGTAACTTCCATCAAGCTTTGTTTCGCAGAAACTACCGGCGGATTTAATTTTATCGGACTGCTCATTAAATCACCTTCTTTCTGAGTAAAAAGAAGAAACAGCCTGAATCAGGCTATCTCCTCTTACTTTTTCTTTCAATGTCTTTCTGCCTTTTCTTTTCAGCTTCATTTCTTATTTCAATCGAAGCGATAATAAAGGCTTTTTCATTATCATCAAGCTCAAGATATTGAGAAGGTAAAATATGCAATTTATGAAGGCAATAGTAAGCGATATTAGCCTCACTATCACCTTCATTGATTAGTTTTTTGCCGTATCTACCTTATCTTGAAGTGTTTTATCCAAATTATTGAATTTCTGGATGAATGATGCGAAAGCATTGTATTCACCCGGATCATCAATCATTTGTTGAAGCAGCTCCTCCGGTGTTTTTACTCCGTAGGAATCCTGCAGCTCAACATCATATAAATCAGGGGAAACGACTGATGCACAAATCAAGCCCTTCATATATTTGGAAGCATTGATTTTGGTGCGGAATACATTGGGCTTACCGGTCGGAATTTCCATTGTACATTCATCTTGAATATGATCGACCTCTTTGGTCGTCAACGGACGAATTTCCCATTCCAGCGGATTGCCCTTTTCATCGGTAAGCGATGCTGTTGCGGGATAGAACGTATTGGCACGAACTACCTTGTTTGCTTTCATAAATTTAGAAAATTTAGACATAGTTTATTCGCTCCGTTTCTAAATCATACCGTTCAAAAGCTTGAATTTTTCAGGCATTTCAAAATCCTCAAATGTGAAATCCATTTCTTCGTCCAGATATTCACCGTCAGCATCGAATTTAGCTAAAACACCGCCGTCGATATTGCAGTCCATCAAAACGACTGTTTGTCTGCCTGCAGCTGAAGTCGGGTCTTCATTGGTGATCTGAATTTCAAAATAGATGTCCTCGCCGGTATTTTTATACTGCAGCATCATTTCACGGAAAATAGAGGTATTGTAGTGGAACGTCGCGGAACCGGTACCCTTCCATCCGGTGGTACGATTTCCTTTTCCGGTTTTGCCTAATAAAGGCACCTCGGTTTTATTGCGCTCAAATTTTGCCTCTAAATTGATTGCCTGCATCAGGTTATAGCGCTTGCCCTTAATTGTCACAAAGCACTCTGCCAAGGAAGCGGATAAGGTATCCTTGGCCTTCATCGTAATGTTTTTATTTGCCATTTTATTCATTCTCCTTTACTGTATTGTTGTAGTCATATATAGCTGTGCCATCGCATTTACTACATTACATGCGCTTGTAATTACAACGGAGCGCTTTGTATCGCCCTGTTCTACTGTAATATCATCAGCGGTGAAGTCCTCGATAGCGCGAATTGTCATTAAATCATTAAAGATTTTCACAATGTCTGTCCATAAAGAAACCTGTCCGCTCTTATCATTGGGAACTACACCGAGATAGCGTTCATTGAACAAGGATGCGACATCATTCGCAATTACATCGATAACGCGAATCGTTTGGTTGTCCTTGAATACCTCACCCTTATTGTCATCTGTGGTAACTAAGGAATTGATGTCCAACAGAACGCGAAGATTTGCGCCTACCTGATGTAACACGAACTCGCCGCTGTCAATACATGTCTCCAGCTCTGCCTGTGTAAAATCGCTTATGATCGTAAGCTCTCCGTTATATACCTTGTTTGTATTGGATTTGTTTACCTCACAGGATGCGATCAAGCCGCATACCCAATAGCACAGACCGGCTTTGCCCAAATCGCTGTCCTTTGTTTCGTTTTTGACATTGACACTGCCTTCGTGATCTGCGGCATTGTGCCATGTGACCGCTTGAAATTTCACACCGCGCTCCTCACGCATGCGCTTTGCGTATTCTGAGTACAGCTTGTTGATTGCTTCATCCTCACTTACGATGCCGATCGCATTGAAGGAATAGGATTCTGCCTTATCCAAGAATGCCTGATGCTCGGCTGCAGTGACTTCAGTACCGTTGGTACCGCCGCTTAACAGGGTTGCGGCTGTTTCAGCTAACACCGCATCGCTTTTAAATGTAACATAGTCATTGGGAATCAGCTCCTGTGCCGTCGCAACGCTTTGCACATCTACCTGTGTAGCATCAAGATATGTCAATACATCGAATTTTGTTTCATCATCGATATTTTTGCGAATTACGATTTTCAAATCATTGCCGCGTACTCCGGAGTATTTCGCAACTGCGAAATCATTGGATGCCTTACCGCCTGACGAATTCAGCTTATATGCGTATAAGGTTTTCAGATTCAAAAATAATTCACGCAGACCCTTCATTTTCGGATGTCCGTATTCATAGCCGAATAATTTCACCGAATCCTTTTTGAATTGTTCATTGGTTACGGTAAAAATCTCATTATCACAACCCCAGTCTAATGTAAATGCCATTGCGGCATAGCCTCTGTCAGATAATGATGATTCTGCATTTGCCGCTGATGCGAAGTTGATATATGCACCCGGCAGTTTCTTGTTTTGCGTTGTAAATGTTCCGCCTCCTAAAGCCATAATTATTGCACCTTCCTTTTCATAAATTCTTCCAGTATCTGTGATACCTCTGTTAATGTATAGCTTTTTTGTTCCTCTAAGAGAATATGTAATGCGTCTCTTGATTGCTTGAAGTCCTTCGCTGCTAAAATCTGTTCTTTAGTGAATCTTGCAGCCTGCTGCTCCGTTTTTTTCGTTTGCTTTTTGGTTTTTTCCATTCGCGCTCACCCTTTCATTTTTGTTTTGCTTACAGCCTGTTCCATGGAGTCTGCTGTATCATCGCTCATCGTAAAGAAATTGTAATTTACCGTAAAATGTAATACCTCGTCTGTGATTTCAGCTTTACTGCCGGTTGCACTCAGAATATTTTCACCTTCGTTGATATATTCTAAGCATTCAAACATCCGCTGCAGCACTGCATTGATCTCTGAAATCGGTGCTTGTGATGAGGGCAGGTATTGTATCTCAAAGGTATATTGACAATAACAGCGTTTGCCTTGATATCGCTTTTGTTCAAGGCTTACGCCCGATACAAGAAAACAAGGTGTTTCGGGGCTTTGCAGCTTTTGTCTGATGTAGATTGTATATTCGTTTCCGAATTCATCATTTAATGCTTTGCATATTGCGTCAATAACATTGTTGATCATGTGGTATACCTCTTTTGTGCAGGCTGAATATGACCTGCCGGTTTTCTTTTTTCTTTGTTTGCTTACAGTGGTTCACTTGTCTTTGGCGGCATCGTTCGCTGTGTAAGGCTTTGTCTGCCTCGTTTCTCAATGGTGTATGTGCCGTCGGTTGCTTGCGGCGGATGCTGATTCTTCATTTTTCGTATGTGACGTTTCTCTTTTTGAAGCCTGTTATGCACGATTGCCGCGTTCGGCGTTCCTTTTCTTTAGGTAAGATCAACAGGTGTATTGTTTGTGCATGCTTCAAGGTTCAAAGCTGAGCGGTGATTGGTTCAGTATCCGCATTGTTTCATTGGAGAAGGGGCTTGTCTTTGCCGGTGCACAGTGACTTGCACTTGCTTCTGTTTGCTGTAAGCTGTTTAACTGTTTGGCGGATCGTTCATGGCTTTCCCTCTTTTCTTGAATAAAAAAAGCATTTAATCGCTTAAATGCCATGCGTCTGCAGCCTGCGTTTTTTAGAAACACAGGCTTTCCGGTGCCTCTTTATTCGGCATCAGATCGTTGTAGAGTAACAGGTCATCTCTCCCCTGTACTTCCACACTAACATTCTAGCATGACTCTTGTACCCACCCGGTGTACTGTTCAGAAAATTTTATTGAACTTCTTTTGAATTCGCTTCAGAATACGATCGGTATAGGCTTTGATCGTATCCTGTGCATAGTTGAGCTCCAGTGATGCGCCGTATGCGTCCTTGCATTGATATTGGCAGATGTATACGACCGCAATCTGATATTGAATATCGGTCAAGGAACTGAGCCATCGATCCAATTCCGCAATCCGGCTTTCATAGTATTTCAAATTGCTTTCTAAGTCGGCCAACTGATATTCTAAGCGCATCACGATATTCTGTTTTTCACTGTTGTTTTTTTGAACATTGATGATACTGCCGCCGATATGAGGGTTGTTGAGCACTTCTTGGTAGTGCTGCTTGAATTGTATGATGTCGTTTTGGATTTCCTGAATCTTATCCTTGTACATGTAGTAGCGCATCAATTCCTCTTTGATGTACATTCTTTCTCTTTCTTCCTTGCTGATTCTTAATTTCTGCATTGTCTCACCTCATTTACTTCTTTCGGTATTGATGTGCCATGTATGAGATAAATGCGCACATACTGAGTAAGCCTGTGAATACGCCTAATAAAAATTCTGCCATCGATGAATTCCTCCTAACTGTGTTGATTATTGCTATTTGTAATGTTATGGAATAAAAAAATATCGGTTATCGGTACATTCAGTTCATTTCCTACCGCAAGCAGGGACTTGATTTCACATGCGGCAGGATTTTGTTCGATCTTTCGATAAGCATATAAGGACATATTCAGCCTTTCTGCCATGTCCTTTTGCGTGATACCCTTGCTTCTTCGCAGCTGCTTGATCGTTTGCTTCATACCACCACCTCCGGTACAATCATACATTACATTTAGCAATGTGTCAATCGCATATTACAAATAATTATCTCGCTTATGATTTTTAATGGCAGTCATCGATTAGATTGATAATCCCGCAATCCCGGATAAGACGGCCGTTAAAACAAAAAAAGCATTCAAGCCTATTACAGCCCAAATGCTTTTGAATACTTGTATATGACGATAACTGATTATCTGTTCAATCACACTCTTCATAACTAGTCACCTCTTATAAAGTTATATATTAAAATGGTCAGACATTGAATTCATGATAAAATTTTTTACATTCAAAATGAATAAGGTAGAAAAATTTGTGAATACAACATAAGTTTTTTCTTTTGCATACTATCACCTTTTGTGTATTCATTAGATTTTAAATAAAGGTGTTAACTCTATTCATAAATTGAATCATAGTCATAAGTTGAATAGAATTCATAAATCTCTTTTAAATATTCTTGATAATTATTTTCAGTAAGTCTATTCTCATCCCTACTCATTTTCTCCAACATATATCTGTTTATATCTTCACTATAGTGGATTAGATCTTTATAATTATTGAAATCTGTTATGATATCAAAATCATTACTGAAAGAAAACAAGTGAACATTATCATATTGGATAAGTGCTTCAATAATCATCCGCTCTCCATACAAATGTTTTTCTAATTTATTCTCTTGACTGACAGAATCCCACCAACATATACTATACGGTGTTAAAAAGTAATAAAACTGTATATCGGGATTTTTTTGTACCGTTTCTACAAGATTAACATTTATATTCTTTTTAAAGTCTAAAATTTCTTGTTGAGAAGGTGACTGTTGATCTGGAATTTTATCCTTTCTTTTAAACTGAGAGAGGACCGCTTTTTTGCCAAATACAACCCGATCATTCCAGTTATATATTTCATCAAAATTTATTTCAAAGTTTCTACTTTTACTATAAGTCATGAAAATTTTCAACGTGTTTTCAAACACTGATTTATTAAACAAATAATAAACATCATCAATAATACTTTCATTGGTTAAATATGTGGGATAAAATTCATCAGATTCTCTCATTGCATCTGCTTTATCATAAAATTTTGAATAATCTAAACCTCGAATAATGTATTTTATATTTGGATTATAAACTAATGCTCTTTTTATATTATCGTCTATTTCTTTATATGTAGCTCCGGGAAACGGAACTTTAATGGAAGTTACATTAAATAGCTTATCAAATTCACTAGTTTTAAAATTTTCAGTCATTGAAGTTCCTGTTATTATTGCATCATATTTATAATGACGCATTAATCCGTCATTATTATATCTACTATCATACATATAATATCTAAAATTTTTATTTGGAAGATGATAGTGGGAGAAAGGGTCAACGTAGATAGTCAATCCAGCAACAATTAATAGGCATATAGAAGCAACTCCTAATAAAATCAAACTATATTTTTTGTTCTTATCCATATATATCCCTCCCTAAAAGTTAAAGTACAAAAATGTACTTACTCCTGATAACGATATGATTGAATAGAATAACAAGAGCCCGGATACCAATGCGCTTTTTATTGTTGGAGTAAACCGGTTAATTCTCTCATTAGTATTTTTGAAAAATAGCATTGCGAATACTGCACAGATAAACAAAATAACAGGATAAACTGCCAGTAAATATGAGCCAACATATCCTAAGCGTTTTAAAACAAATTCAATTCCGATGCAATTTAAGCTATTAGCAATCTCACTTGATAACGGTTTAAAATTAAATAATAAGATTTCCTTGATCAACATAATAGCATCATTTAATGAATCGGCTCTAAATATAATCCATGTTAGATTTATGAAAATAAACATAATCATCCAAGATAAAGCCGGATGAATTGTTTTTATTTTATCCTTAAAAATTCTTTCAACCACCATCATTAATCCGTGTAAGACTCCCCATACAATAAATGTGTAATTAGCACCATGCCATATTCCTGATATCAGAAATACAATAAAAAGATTGATATATGTTCTTATTTTGCCTTTTCTATTTCCACCTAAAGGAAAATACACATAAGTACGTAAAAACCTTGTAAGTGTAATATGCCACCTTTTCCAAAATTCTGTTACTGTTAATGCTTTATATGGTGAATTAAAATTCATAGGAAGATCAATATTAAACATTTTTGCTATTCCCGTCGCCATATCACAATACCCACTAAAATCAAAATAAATTTGGGTCGTATATGCAAGTGCTACAAAAATTGCATTCGTAGTTCCCAATTTGCCAATGCTGGAAAATCCCCAATTTGCAACATTTCCAAATGTATCTGCAATCAACACCTTTTTTGCTAAACCAAAAGAAAAAGCCATTAGACCAACTGAAAAATTATTCCAATTAAACTTCTTTTTGTCAAGATTATCAAATTGAGGAATGGTTTCATTGTGCAACACAATAGGTCCTGCAATTAGTTGAGGAAAAAAACAAACAAAAAGAGCATACTGTCTAAAAGAATATTCCTCAATATTATTTTTGTAATTATCAATTACATAGCTTAACTGTTGAAAAGTAAAGAAACTAATTCCTAAAGGAAGTAGAATGTTAGTAATGTTAAAATTTGTTCTAAATAAAATATTGAGATTTTGGACAAAGAATCCCATGTATTTATAATAGAAAAGTACCCCAACGTTGCCGACACATCCAATAACGAGTAGCAATAGTTTTGTCTTTTTATCTTGAGTGCTGTTCATCATTTTTCCCAAGCCAAAGTTTAAAAAAATGCTACAGATAATAATTGGAAGATAATTGATATTGAAATAGGCATAGAACCACAGTGACATTACAATTAAAAAATACTCAGCAAGCGAGTATCTTTTAATATAATTAAGTATGTAATATCCTATCAAAGAAATAGGAAGAAAAGCAAATATAAATACATATGAATTAAATAACATATTAACAAATCCCTACCTTCTATAGTTTTTTAAATTATTTCACCCTAAGAATTTGAAATTACTTATAAAACTCCACATACCACTCGGCAAATGCTCTCAGTCCGGTCCTTAAATCCGTACTTGGCTTAAACCCAAAATCCTGTTCTAACGGAGCTGTATCGGCATATGTCACAGGGACATCACCCGGCTGCATTGCCACCAACTCTTTATGCGCTTCAAAATCATAGCTTTCAGGCAATACCTTTGCGGCTATCAGCTCCTGCTGCAGAATATCGACAAATTCCAGTAAATTCTCAGGGTGGTTATTACCGATGTTATAAACCTTATACGGCGGTATCGGCAATCCATCCGCTCCAAGCTTCCTATCCGGCGCTTTCTGCATTACTCTGACAATTCCCTCCACAATATCATCAATATAAGTGAAATCTCTTTGACAGTTTCCATAATTGAATATTTTAATTGTCTCATTATTTCTCAATTTATCCGTAAATCCGAAATATGCCATATCCGGTCTGCCCGCAGGTCCGTATACGGTAAAAAAACGCAATCCCGTAGAAGGTATATTATATAGCTTACTATAGGCATGTGCCATCAATTCATTTGATTTCTTGGTTGCCGCATAAAGTGATACCGGATTATCAACTTGATCCTCTGTAGAATACGGCACCTTTTTATTCGATCCGTATACACTCGATGATGAAGCATAGACGAAATGCTGAACACCCAGCTTTCCGTTATCATAGCTGTGTCTGCATTCCTCTAAAAGATTATAAAAGCCGATCACATTGCTTTGTATATAAGCATCAGGATTGGTAATCGAATATCTGACACCTGCTTGCGCAGCCATATTGATAACGATATCAAACGAATATTTTTCAAATAAAGAATGAATAAAATCTCTGTCGGAAATATCGTTTTTATAAAATATAAATTTTTCAAATTTCTTTAGTTCATCCAGTCGATATTCCTTAATTCTCACATCATAATAATCATTGACATTGTCAACACCGATAACTGTAACATTAAATTCCGTCAGAAGTCTTTTACATAAATTAGAACCGATAAAGCCTGCAGCTCCTGTCACTAATACTACTTTATCTGTTAAATCAATATTATACTTTAACATAATATCTAGTCCCTTCTAAAGATATCTCTTGTATAAACTTTTTCTTGAACATCATCAAGACATGAATCGTATCGATTCGCTACGATTGCCTGTGCCTTTTGTTTAAATTTATTTAGATCATTGATAACCTCACTTCCAAAGAAGGTGGTTCCGTCTTCTAAGGATGGCTCATATATGATAACCTTGGCTCCCTTTGCCTTGATTCTTTTCATGACCCCTTGAATCGAGGATTGTCTGAAATTATCACTGTTTGATTTCATCGTTAAACGGTAGATTCCGACCACGATTTCCTTTTCCTTGGCCGAATCATAGAAATCGTTTGACTGATAACCACCGGCAATTTCTAAAACCTTATCGGCAATATAATCCTTTCTCGTTCTGTTTGATTGAACAATTGCGCTCATCATCTCCTGCGGTACATCTTCGTAATTAGCGAGTAATTGCTTTGTATCCTTCGGTAGACAGTATCCGCCGTAACCAAAAGATGGATTGTTGTAGTGGGTTCCGATGCGCGGATCGAGGCATACGCCGTTAATGATCTCTTGAGTATTAAGTCCCTTCATTTCACAATATGTATCCAATTCATTAAAATAGGATACCCTTAATGCCAGATAGGTATTCGCAAACAGCTTAACAGCTTCTGCTTCCGTAAAGCCCATAAATAACGTATCGATATCTTTTTTTATCGCTCCCTCTTGTAGCAGTTCGGCAAACGTATGTGCTGCCTTTAATAACTTATCATCGTTTAAGTCAGTTCCGACGATGATTCTTGACGGATACAGATTATCGTAAAGCGCCTTTGATTCTCTTAAAAACTCCGGCGAGAAAAGAATATTGTTTGTGCCGTATTTTTTTCTTATGCTTTCTGTATAGCCGACCGGAATTGTACTCTTAATAATCATAACAGCATCGGGATTTATTCGCATAACTGTTTCAATTACATTTTCTACTGCGCTTGTATCAAAGAAATTCTTTTTTGAATCATAGTTGGTGGGTGCGGCAATCACAACAAATTCAGCATCCTTATAAGCTTTTTCTGCATCCAATGTCGCATTTAGATTCAAATCCTTTGTACTTAAAAAGGCTTCGATTTCATTATCTTGAATCGGAGACCTTCTTGCGTTTATCATATTCACTTTTTCTTCAATAATATCAACTGCCGTAACTTCATGGTGCTGTGCTAATAAAGTGGCTATGCTTAAGCCTACATAGCCCGTTCCTGCGACTGCGATTTTCATAATTTACTCTCCTCTTTTCCATTTAAATCTTAAAAAATCTTTATTAAAGACATAAAATACCGCTGTAATTGTAACCAATGAAATCACTGATACTTTCAATGCAAAAATAATCCAAGAAATATACGTATAATTTATAAAATCAATTTCCGATGATAAAAGCAGAATAAGCCCAACACAAACACTGTCTAACAGAATCAACTTAATAAATCTAATATATTTCCTACTTAAAATATTATTTCTTAAATAATATACAGATGATAATATTCGGAATGACACCGAAACACAGGTACCGATCGCTACACCGATCAAACCTAATCTATTCACAAAATAAATCGAAATGATGATATTTAAGATACACTCAATTAAACTGTACATTTGAGTTTGCTTAAAATGACCGGCTGAAAAAATAATCGTTGTATAGGGATATCTCAGAACATATACTGCATAGCTGATTACAATCCAGTATGCAAAGGCAGGGTTAAAATAATCCACATCGGTAACTCCCTTTGTATAAACTAAAACGAATGGAACAATTGTATTAATAGTAATGCTGAAAATTAACGTAACTATGTAGTGAAAAAAGCACTCGAATTTATTAAAGCTTGAGTAAAGCAGTTGATAATCATCACTTGCTAATATTTTACCAAAGTAAGATTTATAACCTGTAGTAAATGAAATCAAAATACTTTTTAAATTATTCAACGGCATCGCATAAATGTTATAGATTGAAACATTTGCCAATGATGAAAAAACAGTCAGAACAAAAATATCTATATTATTCGCAATAACCGTAGACATGTGCTGAAACATGCCGCTCCATTTATTAGGAAGATAATCTTTACCATCATCCTTAAAATTAAAGTTATAATGATGATGTACATAATAGCTTAAACAAATCGGTCTGGCTAAAAATATTATTGATGATGTCAGTTTAACAAATTGAATACTGAAATCCAGATTGATCAACAAAATAGAAATAAATATATTAAATATGAGTGTTAATGAATTTATCGTTAAAGAGATGTATTCCTTTTGATCTGAATTTAATATCAAAGAATTACAGATTCCGAAGTAATATTGCGCAAACGAACTGACAGATAATGAAAGCAATAAAGTAGCTGTAAATAAGAACCCAAAACCTGAATTGTTCACGTAATTATAAAAAAACATTAATACTGCTATGTAAACAATCAAGATATATGCTACTTTTTTAAAATATCTTTGTGCACTCTTATATATTCTAAATATTGTTTCATCATCTTTTTCCGCCATAGGTTTATAAAGAGTAGATTGTACAACTGAGCCTACACCTAAATCTAATAAAGAAATACTCGAGAGCATTTGAGTCATTGAAGTTGATAAGCCGTAAACTAAAGAGCCGTATTTATTCAAGAATAAATTAGGAATAATTAGACCGGAAACTATTGCTATAAATTGATAAAACAGAGAGATTAAATTATTAATGTATAATTTCTTTTTCATATGATCCCTCAATAACTGAAATCCATTCAGCTACTATTTTTTCTGCTGTAAAATCATTTTTTCTTTCTTGTAGCTTTTGCTTGTAATGAAGCTGCATGCTTTCGTTCTGCAATAGATCAACAATACCTTGTGCCATGGTTAATTCTGCATTAGTTAACGGATCATCATAGTTATATTTATTACCGTCAAAACAAGGGACAATCACTCCATATTCCCCATGCACTATTTCATCCACTTTATCAACTTTTAAATTCGGATCAAGCAACTCCCTGGCTCCTGCTGTATAATCGGTAGAAATAATCGGAACTTGACAATAAATAGCTTCAACTACAGCATTTCCTAACCCTTCATCAAGTGACGAGAAAGCAAAAATTTCACAGTTATCATAATAGTATTTAGGATTACCCACAAAACCGACTAAATATATGTTATTCTGCAAGTTATAATCGATAATCAGCTTATTTAAATATTCGTTCAACGGTCCCACTCCTAATATATACAATTTAGCTGTAGGTATAGCTTTTATGACTTCTGAAAAGGCTCGGATTAGGTGCCATTGACCTTTACAATTGGACAAGCGACCTACATTTAAAATGTTATTATTTCCTTCAATTTTCAAATAGTTACTATTTTCAGTAGTAAATTCATTGATTACACAAGCATTATAAATAACTTTAAATTTACTTTCCGGAATTTTATATGTAAAAGACGCATCTTTTTTTACTCCTTCGGAAATCGCAATGATCTGATCACATTTTTTAAGATTAAACCTTATCGCATAGTTTTTCAAAAATCCTGATTCTCTTATACTGGTATAATTTCTTAAAGAAATAATATTTTTTTCTTTAGTTTTTGAAAGAACATTCAATATATCAGCGGGAAATAAAAAACTTATCGCCGCATGTATATTGTATTGTTTTTTTAACCTTTTCAAAATGATTACTCTGAGAATAAGTTTAATTACCCTTTTTACAAAAGGTATCCGCAATAGAATATTACTATGAGCGTAGTTTTCTTCTATTTCTTTTTTCAGCGATATTAATTGGCCTTTGTAATCATAAAAATGTTCACTTGGACTTTCAATAATTGTTAGATAAACATTATAAAATTTGCTTAATTCAATACTCAAATTTCCGACTGTTTTTTCCGCTCCGCCACCGACCATGTTTGGAATTATAAACATAATATTCTTCTTAACGCTTGTTTCTTTTTTATTTGCTGACATACTATTTCCCTCACTTTTATTTTACAGCAGGTAATTTTATATACTCACCTAATTTATAATCCCATTCTTCAGGTTCAAATGGTACAAAACCGGAGAAATGAAAAAATGTCATCTCACCAAAATAAACTTTTCCGTCTATCTCATAAAAATCCACCCTAACCTGAGAAATACCTTTCGATAATTTTGATGCCAATTCTTTCATCAGTTCAAAATGAATCGGTTTTTCAGGCAAAGCTGCAGAATTGGGATGACCGTTTCTGATATCTAAAAAATTGTAATCCATATCAAAAAAATCAAATTTAGTTTCTTCATTTTCGTTGTTGCGATCAGAAGCAACAAACATTAACTTAGGATCTCCGTCAAAACAGAAAAATTTATAATCCTTCAAATCGGATTTATTGCTGTCTTCTAAATATTTCTCTGCAAATACTAACGGTTTTACATTTTTATACGGCCACTCTCTATGGTCGTAATAATAATTAGTTTCCAATTGATTTTTCAAAAATTGTTTTGCTTCGTCTAAATTGAAAGTTTTCTTATCTTTACAGATTCTGATTCCGCCGCAATCATGTGAACATTTCAACACAAATTGCTCCGGCAAATTCTCGATATCAATTTCTTGTACAGAATCCCACACTCCTAATAAAGGAACAACATATTCTTCTCCAATTACTTTTTCAACATACTGTTTTACTTTGTATTTATCAACCAGTGTTGTATAGAAAGGATTTCTGTCATATAATTTTAACCATTGTAATTTTTCGTTGTAAGTTACAGGGTTATTTAAATCTAATTTTTTATGGAAGAAAATTCTATATTTTAATTTTATATAATATTTATCAGGGAGAATTTTCAACATTTTCTTTATGACTGATTTTATATTTATCTTTTTTTTCATTTGATCGGTGCTTGAAGCTTCAATCTCATTAACATGCAATATCCCGCCGTAATAAATAACAAAATAAAAGAATAAAAATATCAACGGTCGTTGTATTGCCGACATAAAGAACAAGGCTATAAAAATAATTGAATGCTGACTCTTATTTGATAATCTGATTCCTGTATAAATATAAGCTGCAATTAAAACCAGGAAACCAACAATTCCAAATTCATAAATGATCGACTTATATGAAGAAGCCATAGCATTTTCAATCTGTTTCACTGAATTAAATCCTTTACCGAAAAGAACTTCATTACTGTTTAACAAATCATCATAAGCCGTATCAAATTCTTTGTTGGTTCTGTTGTTTCCTATAATAAGACTTGATTCTGTCAATTCAAATCTACTAAAAAAGCTGTTTAATGTTTGATTATGGAAATCTATAGAAGGAGCAACAAGTAAGAAACTTACTAATGCTAAACTTATTAAGACAGTCAGCTTTTTATTGAACATAAACAGCTTTGCAAAGTAATAAATTAAAATCAATACGAAAAATGAAAAAGAAGTTGATAAAATACCGCCGATTAACAATATAAATTTATCAAATTTTGGTGCATCAGAGCCTTTAATAATATATAATAGTGCAAGATATGTTCCCAGTTTTCCGGGCTCATTGAACAGTCCACATAATCTAATTTCATTTCCGTGTTTATAAATTGCTAAAACAAACCACTTTATGTACTTATCAATGCCTGTTCCATAATCTCTGTAATATTCGACTTCTTCAAATCCAATATTTATATTTAAAACATAAAACACATATACAAGGATTGAAATTGCGGTAGTAACTAATACAATGTAATAGTAATATTTAAAAATACGTATTTTGATTTCCTTTGGAGATAATAAGAATGAACATGATAATATAAATGCTGTTAAATAATAGCCATGATACCCTCCGTATGTATTTAATATTAATAACAATAAATATATACATGGCACAGAAATTAAATAAAGATTATGTAACAGCAGTTTTTTTGTAAACAATAAATATAATACAAATAAGATAGTAGTAGCGTAAGTGCATAATGTTGATAGATTTCCAAGTAATGGTTCATATTTTACATTAATGAACGCGGTCATACTTAGAAAAACAGCAACTAACGCTACAAAAAAACAAATAATTCTCCCTGCTTTATCTTCATATTTATTTAGTAAACTTTGCATTCTTATACCTCCACATGAATATATGCTAATTCGGCATCATAACCTTTTCAAATAGTTAATTAACTTATCAATTGAATTTTCACTGTTAATTTGTATAATCTTTTTTCTGGCTGATCGCCCTATTTCTTCTGAAAATTCTTTCTTGTTTAAACAAGAAAGAATAGCCTGTGTTAAACCTTTCACATCATTATTATTAATCAAAATACCATTCATACCGCTGTCAATTAAATCACTTGGCCCGGTAGGACATGCGGTTGATATACATGGTAATCCGCATGACATTGCTTCCATCAATGAGTTAGGCATGCCTTCAAAATTTGAAGTTAAGACATATAGATCGGCATCAGTCAATAATTCCCCTACATTATTCGATCTCCCATACAGATATACACAATCTTCCAAATTAAGTTCTTGAATCATGTTTTTAATGTTATTTTGTTCCGGTCCGTCTCCGACTATAGTTAATAAGAATGAATGATTATTTTCTTTCAAAGTATATAGTGCATGCAACATTAAGGAATGATTTTTCTGCTTCGTCAATCTGCTGATCATTATGATATTTTTGATTTCTCTATACTCCCTTTTTTCATGTTTTTCTAAAAATTCTTTAGGTACTGTATTAAAGATAATAATGCCTCGATTTCTCACTTTTTTAGGAAAATAATCCATTTGTTCTTTATTTTGAAAAATACAACCATCTGCCAAGTATACCGATATATTTCTCAAAACTCTAAATACCTTATTTTGAGGAGAAAATTGCGGAGCTGCTCTTATTGTTTCAATCAAATAATTGTTCAAGCCTAAATTTGCTAATGTGCACTGCAGTCCAATATGCGGAATAAATGGAATTATATATAGATGATTTCCTTGTTCTTTTAGGTATGATCTAATTTTTAATATAGTCTTTACCTTTGAAGAAGCATTATAATCTTGCTCGCTATCAAATAATGCTTTTACGGGAATCTTTGATGCAATATCGTATTCATTTTCGATTCTGTAATGAACTAATATATTTGCATTTATACCTTTTTCAACTAAATCATAACACCATTTAGCTGCCATTTTTTCAGCGCCGCCGTTTGAAAGGAAAGGTACTACAATAATAACTCTCATAAACTTCCTCTTTCTTTTATTAAAATTTTTCTCCATGCTTCTAAAACTTTTTCCGGGTCATATTTTTTCAAAAAATCTTTCGCATTTTCTACGATTGTTGTATTGTCATTTGATAAAGCAAAATCAATTACTCGAATTAAGTCATCTAAATCTTCGTTTTTAAATATATATCCATTTTTATTATGAGTAATGATTTCATTGCTTCCCGGATAGTTGCTGGTTACACAGGGTATTTCTAACATCATTGCTTCTAATAACGCATTAGAAACTCCTTCAAATCTTGAAGGAAGAACAAATAAAGCTGAACTTTTTATATGATTATAAATATCGTCAACTTGCCCTTTTAAACAAACGAAAGATTGCGCGCCTAAATCATTGATCTGCTTATTCAGCTCTTTTTCCAAAGTTCCCTTTCCATATATTTCAAGTACAAATTCAGGATATTTTTCATGCAAATTTGAAACAGCATCGATTAGTAATTTATGATTCTTTTGGTATTCTAATCTCCCAACCGTAACTATCTTATTTTCTATCTTACTTCCGGAAATATTTGATAATTCCGGATTTATCGGATTAGGAATGATTAAAGACTTTCCTTGCACTTTTTTACTAAAAACAGACTTTGCATATTCTGTCTGAAACACTACTATATCAGCTACATTATATAGTAAGTTTGTTAAAAAAATGAGTGAACGACTGCGCCCATCATTATTTGGATCATTTCTTTCAGAAACTATCAAATTATTTTTAATACCTAAGTTTGAAATAATTGTCAGAATGTTGATTCTTCCCGCAAAACTTAAAATAGTATCCGGCTGATATAATCGAATAGTTTTTCTGATATTTTTAGCCCAATAAAAAACATTCTTAAAATAAGAACCTGTTTGGGATAAATCGATTATTTGCACGTTTGAATTCAAAGCGTAGTCACTATTGAAGTTCAGCAATGTCAGAATATAGATATCGCACTCAGTTAAATAATTGGCGATGTTGGATAAAACCCGTTCAGCTCCACCTTTTGACATACTTCCGCAAACAAAAAAGAGCCTTTTTCTTTCGATATTAGGAATCCCTTCTTCACTTTTTGTATATATTTTCAGCATTTCTTTTTCTATTTTTTTTAAATCATATTCTTTGATAATGTTTTGGTTGTTAACTCCAAATTGCGATTTTATTTTATTAACATAAACCGCTAATTGAAAAGATATTTCTTTTGTATTTAACAGATATCCACCATAATAATTTTTTATCAGATCATTATTCCCTCTGATATTTGAAGCAATGCAAGGTAATCCACATGCCATAGCTTCCATCAGTGCTACCGACAGTCCTTCTCTTTTAGAAGGGAATACAAATACATTACATGACTTCATAATTCTAATCACATCACTTCTATATCCAAGAAGGTGTAATCTTTCTTCTACATGTAATTCTTTAGCTAAACGCTCATACTGTTCTTTTAACGGACCTGTTCCACAGATTACATAGTGAATATTGTTAGGTAATTCCGGCAATGATTTTATAATTGCCTTATGGTTCTTATTGTCATTTAATTCTCCTACTGAAAGTAATAAAAAGGAATCATTGGGAATGCCTAATTCTTTACATAATTCTTCCTTGCTTCCTTGGATTGAATTTATCTTTTCAATATCAATCCCAACTCCGGGGATATATTCAACGATTCCGTTTTTCTTTAGTTTAAAGTTCTTTGCTGCTGCATAATCTTCTTTATTGATCGTTATTAAGACATCTGTATATTTGGCAGCACACTTTTCAATGTTTTTAAAAATGAAATTCTTAATTGGATTATTTCCTTTAAAAAAGTGAAAACCGTGGGCTGTATAAATCATTCTGCACGTATCATATATATTACTTTTTTTGTATGCCAAACGAGTTATAAAACTTGAAATAGGAGTATGTGTATGAATTAGAGTATATTTTTGTTCATTCATTAATTGTTTCATTTGCTTAAATGATCTGATATGAGCACCAATTTTAAGCATACCTCTTTCAAAATCTATTTGATGAATTTGAATATATTCATTTTCTAAATATTCTTTTAGCTTCTGTAATTCTTTCTCTGAAATAACATCAAAAGTCTGAAAATTAGTAGCTACATCGATCTCGTATCCTAAATTTTGAAGTACTTTTATATCATTAAGCAAAAATTGTTTTATCATATAAGGGGTCGTTGCTGTAATTAAAGCTTTTTTTCTATCTTTCATAAACCAAATCTCCGAAACATTTTGTTATTAGTCCGACTTTTCCAATCATTAACTTAATGATTGGATTAAAAAAAGGAATATAAAGTACTTTTACATTCTCTGCATTCATTTGTTCTCTGACTATATCTACTGTACACATATACTTGTTATTTTGAGGAAGGTAAATTCCTCCGACATTTTCATCAATATAGCCTTTAATACATTCGCACAGCTTTTCTACAGTAATTGAACTTCTTTGATTTTTGATTGTAGGAAATACGTGAAACTTTCTTACTGCACTAAATAATTTTCCTAGATTACCCGGTGCTCCTTCACCGTATACCATCGGTGGTCTTACAACACATATTGTAAAAGAAGTATCTTCCAGTTCTTTAATTTGTTGTTCAGCTTGATACTTGCTAATTCCATAATAGGTATTTGGTTTGCATTCTGTCTCTTTTGTTATAAATTTATGAGAATGGTTTAGACCATATACACTCATTGAACTCATAAAAATAAACTGTTTTACTCCGGATTCTTTCGCTTTTTTTGCGACTTCAACCACTAAATCACGATTCACTTTATAATATAATTGTTTATTTTCGAGCACTTCTTTCATATGTGCAATACCGGCCACATGATAAACGACATCATACTGTGAAAAATCATGTTGTTTCCAACTTTCATCTCTCATTTCAAGTTCATTTGCTTGATATTTATCCGGATACTTTGAAAGCTCTTCAATGAAATGAGTTCCGATATAACTGCCTTTTCCTGTTACGAGTATTCTTTTCATTGTTGAACCTCTTTCTTTATTTCACCGGTTCCTCCTTCAACAACGCCGTCTGATTTAAGAACAGATGTTATTGTTCCAAGGAAGCATTTACAATCAAATAGGAAAGAGATATGTTCCGCATAATAACCATCTAATTGTGCTTTCACATCAATTTCAAGTTCGTCTCTGCCGTTGATTTGTGCCCAACCTGTTAATCCCGGTTTGATATCATTCGCTTTATATTTATCTCTTTCTTCAATTAAATCATACTGATTCCATAAGGCCGGGCGCGGTCCTATAACAGCCATATCTCCTTTTAAGATATTGATGATCTGCGGCAGTTCATCCAAAGAGGTTTTTCTTAAGAATCTCCCGATAGAAGTAATATACTGATCCGGATTTGACAACAAATGAGTCGGACAATCCTTAGGTGTATCTGTTCTCATTGTTCTGAATTTCAAGATATTAAAATATTCTTTATTCTTGCCTACACGCTTTTGTTTGAAAAAAACAGGACCGCTTGAAGTCCCTTTTATAATGAGCGCTATTACTATGAATAAAGGCGATAATACGATAAGTCCGATAAGACTTAACATAAAATCAATCCCTCTTTTCAAACCGTTTTGATACATACTCTCATTCCTTTCTTACGCAAAAAAACATACATTTTCTGTATGTTCTTTCACTCAGCTTTGCCTTTCGATTTAACGAAACAAATCTATCTCATATGCTTCCGTGATTCACTTAATTCATCCTCGTACAGAGTCGAACCGGATAACCGAGCTTTGTTTTAAAACCATCCATTTTCAACCCTCCAAACAAAAAAAGTATAGCTCCCCTTACCCATAGGAATCCCTTTCCTACGGCAGAGAAGCTATAATCAAGCAATCCGCTGACGGCAGCGAATCCACACGCATCAGCTGACTGCTTTATTTTAATAAAATACCCGCCTTTATATTGCGATCAAGAAAGGTCAGTTTTAAAACCGCCACCATATCCCGCTTATCCGTTGCGATGATTTCCTCTTGAAACAACAACAGCGGTCCCTTCGTCACAATCGTTTTCCCGTTTTCCTTATACCCTTCACTCATTTCCAATATTCCGTTTTGATTCCACAGTCGTTGATATAAATCAATTTCATCCTTCGTCAAAGCGGATACCTCGCTTTTCTTTAATTCTTTGATAATGCCGTTTCTTTCATCACTCAAGCTGCTCAATAAAGCATCAAATTCTCTCTGATTCAGCTCTGATTTGATAAACACATATCCGGGAAACATTGTTTTCAACAAAATTTGATTACTTAATCGATGATAGCTTTCCATTTGCGGTATAAAGGCTTGAAGCTTGCCTTTCCCGTTTAATCTTCGGCAGACACCTTCACACTTTAATGTCTGACAATACAGCACATAATAATTCATTTGCCTGACCGCCTTAAAGCGCGATGCTTCAGATATGTATAGATCTGTTTATGAGTTCGACAGATCTTTCCGTCATCCACAAGCCAAATATCGCTTTCCGCACCGATTTCACTCAGCTCCTCAATCGCAATTTCCAACATTTCTTTGATAAGCGTGTTATCAGGCTCAGCTCTCCGTTTAACATTGCCTGTTTTCGGGTCTGCATATCCTTGCCTTGTCATAACGATACGCTTCCCTTGCGATTGATTACCTCAAGCGGCAGTACCATTTTTTGTCCGAGAAATGTATTACCTAACAGCGCTGTGCGTTTATGACGATCTATCTTTACGATCTGATTTTCCAGCCCCTGAAGCGGGCCTTCAATCACTGTCAGCTCCTCATTTTCATACCTGCCCAAGGAATGTCGTATCACTCCGTTATGGTTAAACAATAAGGAAAGTGAATGCTCCTCCTGCCGATCTAAAGCACTGAATTGATGATTACCCAGTAATACACCGATTCCCCGAATGGCCTGAAAAAAGGCTTTATACTTTTCCTGCAGAGCTTCCTCATCAAGAGCGCTTTTAATAAATATATAATCGGGATAAAGCTTTTTCAGCTGATACTCACGAATGCCTTTGCCTTGAAACCATTTTTCCACCATCGGAATAAAGGCCTGCATATCCTCACAGCGATTGATCGCCTCCAACAGCTTTTGATTCGCAGTCTGCTTCGTATGTAATACATACCAGAACATCGCTACCCTCCTAAATTATCATAGATTAGGTTAATCTACGACTTTATTTATACCACATTTAAGCATAAAAATCCAGTTATTTTTAATTCAGAGGTCATCGCCAAATCTTTTTTCAAATAGACTGATACAACAACAAACATATATCATTTATTACATTTTCTTTTGCTTTTCCTCTTTCCATGATGTCTAATATAGAAATATATAGGAAAGAGGTATTAAGTATGGAACAAATCACTTTTAATGAGCTGACTTATGAATGGCTGAGCTGCAGAAGGCTGTATATCAAGCGCTCAACCTTTGTCAAATATGAAGCGGTTATCACAAAGCACATATTTCCTTATTTCAGTGCAATACCGCCGAAAGAAATCAAAAGTCAAACGCTTATGTCATTTTTTGAATTGAAAATACAGCAAGAGCTTTCCTACAGTCTGTTGTGCTCAATCAAAAATATTCTTGTTTCTATTCTTGAATACGGGATAGAAAATTATTCATTAAGGCAAATGAATTTTAAACAAATTCGCTTTGCTTCAAAAGTACAGGCAAAAGCGATACTATCCGGAAGCGAGCGAAATAAGATTATACAGTATACAAGAAAAAACCGTAACTCCTTGTCACTTGCCATGCTTTTGGCCTTATACGGTGGACTTCGCTTAGGGGAAATTTGCGCTTTGAAATGGGACGATGTTGATTTTGATAATCAAGTGATCAAGGTTATGGGAACTGCTGTAAGACTGAAGTGCTTTGATACAAAGGATAAGAAAACGGAATTGGTTATTTTACCGCCGAAATCACAGGCTTCCTATCGCGAAGTGCCTTTATCAAGCTTTTTATCCGGTTATTTAAAGAGATGCTTTAATAAAAAGGGAAGATATTTACTCTCAAACAGCGAAAAAATATATGAGCCGCGACGTTTGGAAAGACAATTCAAGACGTTTTGTATCGGTAATGATATTAACTGTACTTTTCACGGCTTAAGACACAGCTTCGCTACTGCTTGTGTCAGAAGCAATGTGGAAATAAAGGCATTAAGTGAAATATTGGGTCATTCTAATGTTTCGATCACCTTGAATGTTTATGTTCATACATCATTGGAACAGAAAAAAAGAGAAATAGAGAAGCTTATGACACCTGATATTATCGTAGATTAACCTAATCTATGATTTATTACTAAAAACATTGTAATTCCACTCCTTTTTTGATATCATGTTTACGATGTTATAAGGGAGTAGTTGGCTCAAAGAGTCGCTGTGCCGACATACTGACAGATCAATCAATCAAGGTCTGTCCGGTAAGCGTTAAACGACAAGACTTATACATGTATTTTTATACGTGTATAAGTTTTTTTATTCAGGAGGTAGTTTATGAGCATGTTATCAGTATTTTTTATCGGTGTCGGGCTTTCCATGGATGCCTGCGCCGTATCCTTTGCGAAAGGCATGTGCCTAAAGGAAAAGGCCAAGCGATATGCGGTGCTGCTTGGCTTTGCGTTCGGTCTTTTTCAAGCCGGTATGCCGTTGTTGGGATGGTGGATCGGCCATTATTTTGAAGGCTTTATTACCGTGATCGATCATTGGATCGCCTTTGTTTTATTAGGCGCGATCGGTTATCATATGATTCAAGAGGCAAAAGAAAATGAGAATGAAACCATCAGTCATACCTCGCATATTCCGCTTAAGGATATCATCGTCCTTGCGATTGCCACAAGTATCGATGCGCTTGCGGTAGGTATCAGCTTTGCGTTTCTACAGGTCGATATTCTTACGGCAATTCTTTTGATCGGCAGTACGACCTTTGTGATCAGCTTCGCCGCGGTCATCATCGGTAATCGCTGCGGCGGCTATCTGGGCAAATATGCGGAAATGATCGGCGGTATTATTCTTATCGCTATCGGCTTAAAAATTCTGATTGAGCATTTGTTGAGCTGAGCCTTTATCGAATACTTTCGTAAAAAAACACATGGAAGCATGATCCTTGCTGTCGATGCAAACTTAACCTATACTTCATAGCTGCCGTAAAAAAGGCAGTCTATTCGACTACCTCCATTTCTACACTTTTACTTGTTTTATTTCCGCTGGAATCCTCTACATAACATGTAATTGTTTGCTTACCCAATTGATTTGTATCCACACTGTCGCAATGCAGCGACTTTTTTAACAGATCGCCGCTATCATAATTATCACTGATTTGCGGCTTCAGCTTATTCAAGCTTTCCTCGTTCCACGTAAACACTACGCCGCGCTTCACTTGAAAGCCGACGATCGAAAGCGTCGGTGCTTCATCATCATAGATTGTTACATGCAGGCTCAACCCGTATTCAGGGAAAGTAAACACCGTTTTTCCGACCGTATTCATATCGATCTTTGCGCCTGTTTTGATTTTTGCGCGATCTCCTTCATCTAACGGCTCCCCATCCTTCAATAAATAATCCAACGGATCAAATTCGGTTTCATGTACCTTGATTTTGACCTCATCTTTAGACAGTGTATAAACACTTTCCTCGCTGCATCCGCCTAATATGCACAACCCTGCGACTGCGAAACAAGCCCATAAACGCTTTTTATTCATTATTTCACTCCCGTTTCATTTGTTTTACTGCCCCTATTATATCAAATTATCCGCAAATTAAAAGCGCTGTTGTCATGGAAATTTTATCAAATTCTCCGATCCGGCCGCTGCCTCATTTATTTATGAAATTTACAGGTAAAAGAATTGTATTATCCTTTAAAAGGTATTAAAATGTTAGATAAACGGAGGGATTACCATGACAATCTTGATACAGGACGTGCGCTTTATCCAACGAGGTACGATGTGCTTCGGCGATTTATATCTTGAGGATGGCTTTGTCGAGCGAATCGACTATAAGACACCGAAGCCTTACAGCGATATAGCCGTCAACGGCTTTGTGGATATACATACCCACGGCTTTCGCGGCTGTTCTGCCGAAAGCAATGATATCAATGTCCTGCATCAGCTCGCAATCCAATATGCGAAAAGAGGTACGGTAGGCTTCTTGGCAACGCTTGATCCCATGCCGCTGAAGGACTATGAGCCGATTTTACAAGGCTATCGAGAAGCATTCAAGGGAGAATATCCCGGCGCTCGCTTTTACGGTGTGCATTTAGAGGGACCGTATCTAAACCCGAAACGAGCCAACGATTTAGACCCGGATTGCCTGCAGCCGATTGATTTACAGGAGCTCGAACATTTTTTATTTCACTACAGCGATTTGATTAAAATTATGAGCATTGCCCCTGAATTAGAAAACGGCTTAGAGGCCGTCGCAATGCTGAAGCGTTTCGGTATCATTGCGTCTGTCGCTCACAGCGAATGCAGCTTTGAACAATCGAAACAGGCAATTTCATTCGGTATTACACAGGCAACACATTTATGCAACGCAATGCCTGATTTCGACCATCATCAGGCAGGTATATTAGATGCAATCATTGAATCTGATATCCTATGTGAATTAAATATGGACGGTGTTCACATTCAACGGCCGATGCTTCAATGGCTCATCAGGCTGTTAGGGCCGCAGCGCATTATGGCAATCTCCGACGGCTCTGCCTACAGCGGCTATGAATATCCGCAAGGATATCAGTTGGATCATAAGCATATCGTTCAAAACAATGCGATTTACGCAAACGGCCACTTAGCCAATTCATTTCAAGATTTATCGGATGCCTTTCGCTATCTGTATTTAGAGCTTCACTATCCGCTTGAGGACTGTATCGCTATGACAAGCACCAATGCGGGACGACTGATCAATACCTTAAATTATGAAATCGGCTTAGGTAAAAAAGCTGATCTTGTGGTTATGGACCATAATATCGAGCTGAAGGATGTAATCATCAGCGGAAAGCATTCGCTTTGATAGTCTCTTTAATCACATGATTTCTTTATCAGAAACCGATGTCTGTTTTTATTATTCTAGCATGTTTCATTTCAATCAAGCACTCTCACAGACAAATAATTTTAATTGCGACTTACATAGCGTTGTTTGGGACTCTTTGGCTTATCAGGTATTGTCAGCATCAGCTTTCCGCTCTCCACAAGCGGCATTACAATTTTTGCCATCGTATAGTTTTTTGATTTACCGACAAACGCTATAATTTCTTCTCTTGAACGTGCTGTAGAACAAAAATCGATAAGAGACTCTTCCGGCATCATTTCCTCAAACATGCCGTTTTTCATCGTAACCTTAAATTCGCCGTGCTTTACTGAGAACTGCGGAGCGGGAAGTCCGGCATTCGCAAGCTCTGTTCTCATTGTCGGTATACCGGAATATCGATTTTCTGTTACATTCAGAAGTTCAAGCATATTCGCCAATACCGCATTTCTTGTTTCAGGTCGCACCTTGCCGAGCGCATCAATCGAAATTTTTCCGTATAAACCGCCGCAGTTGACAATTTCAATCCGATCACGATACATTTCGATACGAATGGGAATATTCTCTGTATGAATACTGTAATCACGATGGACTAACGCATTTAAAATTGCTTCACGCACTGCCTTGATCGGATATTCCGCCTTATCTGCTCTACGGCCGTAATCATCAATAATTGTTTTTGTCCGGCTGTTTTTGCGCACAAATTCAACTGCTTCCTCAAGCATATCGGGGATAGCACCGGTTATACGCTTATTATCAATAAAACGCTCTCCGTCTGACCCGACACTGCCATGTTCAGTTCCCGGCAAACAAACTGCCGTTATACATAGCTGCGGAAAATATGCCTGCGGATATTTTGAAAACGTCATAAGGCCTGCAAGTGTCGGCAGTGAATCTACCGTTATTCCCATCAGCTCCAACAGCTCCGCTTCTGAAACATTTTCGGCAAGATTCTTGCGCTCTCGCACCACTGCACTGAGATATTCAGACATTCTTTTTTCATCGATTAAGCTCAGCTTAGCGTTTTCTACTGTTCGTACATCATCACGTATTCTTTTTCTGAATGCCTCATAGCTATATATCTCATACTCGCTCATAAGCTCATCGGCTTCACCGACGCGAACATATGAACCCTTTATACGACCGACTCCTTTATAGAAAACAGGACGATCAGAAATATCAACACCGGGTATTTCTGCGGATACTATCGTTTTACCGTCTATCTCACACATTGTAAACAGCGCACGAACTGACGGTTCCATCTGTTTACACTGTTCGCCTACCTTCTTTTGCAGATCCCAAGCATCATATACCCCCTTTATCGCATAATTATCAGCTTCATCGATACCGAATATAATAACGCCTCCTTCATCTTGATTGGAAAAAGAGGATAATGTATCAAACAGCCTTGTCGGGCACCCCTTTCCCGCTGCTTTCAGCTCAATTGTTTGTGATTCAGCCTTTTGTTTTTTAATATCTGATACAAGTTTCAATAAAGTTTCCGATTGCATAGCAATACCTCCTGATCGCAGTTATCTTCTTAAGAAATTCTCTATCTATAGTATATACAAATTAACGATAGAGTTCAAGTTTGAACGCTATTTTTTAAGAATTAACGATAATAAACATAGAATTAACGATGATTTATATAAGTTGAACGATTTTTTGATAGAATTAATGCTTTTTCAATAAGAATCAACGATTACCGTAAATCTGCACCCCTTCCTTCAAAACCATAGCGATATGCCTTAAATATCACCCCCGCTCATCCCGTTTCCGCTCATTTCCCTCAACATCCTGTTGACAATTCCCGATGATTGTTGTACTGTATTATCATAAATAGTACAGTTGGAGGGATTGTCATGCTGAAAGTATGCGATTTAGAGAAAAGACTGCAGCAGCATCTTGTATTACAAGATTTTCAAATGGAACTGCCGGATGGCTGCATTTTCGGTCTGATCGGAGAAAACGGAGCCGGTAAATCTACACTGCTTCGTATTTTGGCAGGTGTTTATGAATGTGATAAGGGCTGCGTTATGATTGATGAGCTAAAGCTTCATGAGCATGCGGAAAAGAAAGCGGAAATCTTATTGATTCCCGACGAACCGTTTTATTTTCATAACGCAACACTATCCGATATGAAGCAATTTTATCGCATCGCCCATCCTGAGCTTGATGAATCCTACTATCACCGTTTGATTACGCTGTTTGATTTAAACGATAAGCAGCCCCTGCAGAAATACTCTAAGGGAATGAAACGCCAAGCCTTCCTCATTCTCGGCCTATGTATCGCTCCTCGTTATTTGTTGCTGGATGAAGCCTTTGACGGCTTAGACCCGCATATGCGTATGCGGTTTAAAAAAGAAATCGCAAACCGCATTGAGGAAAAGAAAATGAGTGTTGTGATATCCTCACATAACCTTAAGGAAATGGAAGAGGTATGCGATCGCTTCGGTATATTAGAAAACGGAAGGCTGACGACCTCCGGCTCAATGAGTGAACAGCTCCATGAGATCCATCGCTTTCAGTTGGCCTTCGCCAAGCCGATAAGTGAAGCGGAATTTAACGATTTACAGCTTCTGTCGCTTCAAATAGATTCACGCATCGTAAACTTAGTCGCACAAGGTGATGAAACTGAAATCCAAGCTTTTCTGAAGGAAAAACAGCCGTTGATGATGGAAATGCTTCCGGTCAGCCTTGAGGAGATGTTCGTATTTCAAATGCTGAAAAAAGCGGAGGTGAAGGAATGAAGCAATTATTATTAAGTAAAAGCGAAGCAGTCTATGTGAAGCACTACTTTCAAAAGGAAGCACGCTTAGGGGCTGCCGTACTTATCATACTGGGACTGCTTGTACTCGGATATATTCTTCCGACACCGATTCTGTATTTCGGATTGAGCCTGTTCGGAGGTACCTTCGATATCTTCGGTGATACAAACAGCGGGAATCTTTCGCTTGTATTTCTTGCGATATGTATTCTGGCATATGTACTGCCCCTCTATCTATTCCGCTTTTTAATGAGCCGCAGCGGCAATGACCTCTATCTGTCCCTGCCCATTGAACGCAAGCGTTTATTTTATGTTCATTATTTGATCGGTCTGATCTATTTGGTTTCTGTATCCTTTTTCCTGTTGATCATCTTTTGTATGTTCAGCGGAATCGATATCGTTTCAAAAGTAACCGGCGGTTATATCTCCAATATAATGATTTACTTTCTGTTAAACTGCGGCTTTATTCTGTTGGGGTGCTGCTTGTACACGTTCTTTACCTATATCATCGTTCGCTGTCATACATTGTTAGACGGAATCATCATGGGACTTATTTATACCGTGCTGCCTTTATTTTTCTACTATGCCGCATCTGCGCTTTGCGATCGTGTGATAAATAATACGCTTGTTTCTGTTGCGGGCAATGATAATACCATCGAAGGCTTCCTTGATCTTTTGGTCGCTGCGCTGAGTATTCCTTGGCAGATGAATCTATGGATCAAGCTGTATTGTTATCATGAGCTGACGGGTATCTATACCCTTGAGCTGCTTATGTTGTGCGGCATCGTATGGCTGATTATTGCGGCAGCCTGCCTGAACGGCGCAGCCAAGCGCTTTATGCGCATTCGCAGTGAACAAAGCGGACAGACAACAAGCGCCTTTATCACTTATCCGCTGCTGATTCCCTTGATTACGTTTTTCCTGCTGATCGGCTTTCAGGGAGAAGCTCCGGTTTCGATTACGACGGCAGCGATCGCCGTATGCTATCTGTTGGCTGATTTCTTCGCTGCGCGTAAAATTCATTTTTCAATCAAGCGGCTGCTGCTCTTTCCTGCCCTTGCCTTGTCAAGCTATCTGCTGTTTACAATGTTAAACAGTACACAGATGTTCGGCACCCTGCAAGAGGTCCCGAGCGCGGAACAAGTCGAAAGCGTTGTCTTTGATATCATACAGGATTATCAAGGTGATACGAATCACTATCCGAGCTACACGGGCCTAAGCAGCGATCCGCAGAAAATCGCTTCCTTCATTGATTGCCACCGTCAGCTCGCAGCTCTTGCGAAGCAGCACAACAGTGACTCCTATTTGGATTGGCGTTATTACATCAGCTTCACCTACACAACCAAGAATCATCAAACCATCGAACGTATGTATCTATTCCGCGAACAGGATATGGAGCACATTAACACGCTGTTAAAGGAATGGCATAAACAAGCATTGATTCAGAAAATCACGGAATAGGGGGTGTACCATGTTTATCTTAAAACCGCAAAGTCGATTGCCGATCTTTGAACAATTAAAAGCACAGATTTTAGAATTTATTTCACTGGGAATCTTGGCACCGAATGATAAGCTGCCGTCGGTACGCTCCTTAGCCAATGAGCTTGCGATCAATCCCAATACGGTAGCCAAGGCCTATCAGGAATTAGAGCTGCAGGGCTATGTATATACGATGCCCGGCAAAGGCTGCTTCGTCAATGACAATCATTTAGACGATCAAATCAAGCAGTTAAAGCTGAAGGAATTTGAACAGGCAGTAACGGAAATGAAGCGCCATCAAATCAAGCAGGAGGCTCTGACTGAGGTAATCACTCAGATATATAAGGGAGATGATAACGATGATTGAATTTCAGCATGTATATAAATTTCTCGGTAAAAAACAAGTGCTTCAGGACGTCAATCTTACCGTACCGGATGGCTCCGTATTCGGTCTTATCGGTGAAAACGGTGCCGGAAAATCTACTTTATTGCGTTTGTTAAGCGGTATTTATCAATGCGACGGCGGTAAGGTGCTCTTAGACGGAGAGCGTATTTATGACAATCGAAGCTGTAAACAACAGATTCTTTTTATCAGCGACGATCCGTTTCAGTTTTTTCATTCGACCTTAGCCGATATGAAGCGCTTCTATCAAGATTGGTATGATATTGATGAAGCACTGTATTACCGATACCTAAAGCTGTTTCAGTTAGATGAACATGAGCCGCTGACTAATTTCTCCAAGGGCATGAAGCGACAGGCGTTTATTCTGTTGGGACTAGCCGCCGCTCCGCGCTATTTATTATTAGATGAAGCGTTTGACGGTCTAGACCCGATCATGCGCAGACATTTCAAACAGATCATTGCCGATCAAATCGCCGATAAGAAAATGAGTGTTATTATCTCATCTCACGATCTAAAGGAATTACAGGATTTTTGTGACAGCTTTGCGATGCTTGAAAACGGAACGATTCAAACAAGCGGTCTGATGAACGAAGCCCTGTCAGATATTCATCATATTCAAATGGCATTTCTTACTGAAGTCAACCCGGAATGGTTTCAAGAGCTTGATATTATCACAATGCAGATCAATTCTCGTGTGGTCAAGCTTTATGTAAAGGGAGATGAAGCTCGTATCCGCACTTATTTGGAATCACTGAAGCCGCTTGTATTGGAGCTGCTTCCGGTTCAATTAGAGGAGATGTTCATTCAAGAGGTTATTCATAATAAGGAGGCAGTTCATCATGAGCTATGAGATTGCTTATTGTAAATGGATTTGGCGGCACAACAAGCGATTGTTTTTCACTTATCTGCTTACAGCCGTGACATTGCTTTTACTGCCGCAGCTGTTATTCCCTTATCAGTCAAACAGAAATTCGTTTCCGCCGCTGTATTGGTCGTGCATGGCTATGCTGCTTATCAATATGGCTTTAGCGATGCTGATGCCGCTATATCAGTTTCGCTATTTGATGAATAAGCGCTCGGTTGATTTGTTTTATCCGCTGCCGATCAAGAAAACAAGGCTGTTTGGGCTGAATTATGCGTTCGGTGCAGCTTGTATCTGTATTCCTAATGTGTTGTTTTTATTCAGCTTTTTATGGACATCGGAAATCAATGCGTATATTCCGACGTATTTAGTGCTGACGGCAATGTTTGCGCTGATGAGCTTGATGCTTTATGCAACCATAACCTTCTTTGTGATGAAGTGTAATTCATTTTTGGATGCTTGCTTTGCCGCTGTTGCCGTGGTGCTTGTACAGCTGCTGTTGGTAACGTCCTGTATGGCCCTGTTGAACAATGTCATCCGAGAAATCTCACGTAGCGGCGGGAATATCAATGAATTTTTCCAAACGGGGTATCTCGGCTTCTCACCGATCATGATCGGGTTTGAATGGCTGAGCGACCTTCCTGAAGCCGCGACTGATTATATGCAAAACGGCGGGAATATTTTAGCGCTTTGGCTGAAGGAAGCAGACTTCAACAGCTTCCAACCGATTGTTTATCTGTTTGTGACGGTGGGCTTCAGTATTGCCGCATGTCGTGCTTATGGAAAGCGCAAAGGAGAGGACAGTGAACAAAAAACGACCTCAAAGCTTGTATATCCGATGTTTTCTTCCTTGATTACATGTTCGTTGCTGTTGTATGACAGCTTGAGCGCAAGCTTTTTCTGGTTTGCGGCCGTCTTGTTTTTCGTGATGAATTCATTGGCAGAGCGTAAGCTCACAATACGCCCTAAAATGCTCGGCTTTCTGTTCTACGGCGGAATGCTGTTTCTTGTGTCGAACCTGATGATTGAAACGAACGGCTTCGGCAGAATTCGTGAATTTTATGAGCCGGAGGACATACAGTCGGTGCTGGTGGAGTTTCATTTTTATGAGGATAGGGAAAACGATTTTGATGCGAGCTATGAAACCTCTTATTTGTTGATGGATGAATATCAAGAGGATCAAAAGCTGATTGAACAGGTTACGGCGCTGCATCGTCAGGCAACGAAGGAAACGGAGAACGGGGAAATTAATTATATGAACGGTACGGTTATGGTGAATTATGTATTGAAAAACGGCAGAAATGCTTATCGTTATTTCAGCATCTCCGAACGCGAGGAAGCAACGGTTGCGCGGTTGAAGCAGTATCTTAAGCAACAAAAATATTCACAGGGGGAGATTATCATCGACGAGTCCTATGGCGAAGATGAGTAATAATTTATTTCGTAATTCATGGCTTACTACCGTCAGGTCATTACAGAAACGGCTGTTTTAGGAAATACGTGCATTTGACATCGTGTATCATTTTGTTTACAATACCCTTATGTAATTAAGCATAGCGATAGTTTCATGTATCCGGCTATGCTTACATCGCAGTGAAAGAGTAGGTATAAGGAGACGGGTATGAAGCTTTTTATCACAAGACACGGACAAACGGATTGGAATCTGCGCGGTATTATTCAAGGCACAACAGATATTACATTAAATGACACCGGTCGTGCACAGGCACTGACTGTCGCAGAAGAATTGAAAGAGGAAAAGCTGGATGCGATCATTGTTTCTCCGCTGAAGCGCGCAGTGGAAACTGCGGAAATCATCAATCAATGGCATCAGCATCCGATTCAATGTGATGAGCGATTGGCTGAAAGATGCTTCGGTGATTATGAGGGGACACCCATTGCCGATTTTGATTTCTGCGGCTTTTGGAATCAAGAAAAAGAGGCGGACTTTCCCTCTTGTGAAAAAACCTCTGATTTCTTTCTGCGTGTTCATTCGTTTATTGAGGAATGCCGTGTGAAATATGCGAAGCAAGCTGTACTGGTCGTCGCTCACGGCGGTGTTTCTCTGCCGTTTTATACGTACTTCAAGGAAATTGAGAACGATCACGATATGCGCCGTTATATGCTAAATAACTGCGAGGTTGCGTGTTATGAGCTTTAGTCAGTTAACAGCTTTCTGTCATTAATGAGTTCGAATAGATCTAATAAACATCCACCAGCCTAGCTGGTGGTTTTTACGTAATCGCCCCAAGGGGCTC
>CANSQL010000014.1 GCA_947649125.1 uncultured Erysipelotrichaceae bacterium
GCACTTGTATATAATGCCTTCTTTAAGATCGTATCCGGTGTATACGTTACTCCTTCCGTACCACCATCCTCGATACTTCCCGTTACTTCGATGTTCCCCGGTACATATACCTGTATCACCTTGCCCGGCTCTGTGGTTGCCTCTTCGTAGTTGTCATCGCCCTTCAAGGTTCCTGTCAATGTCGCACTTCCTGCATCATCCTTATTGCCTGTAGGACACACCTTGCCTTCCGCATTGATCGTAAACGGCGGATTCGTTGAGGTGTTGTCTGAGGTGTATTGTATTTCTTCATCCTTTTTATGATGATCGGAAGTGATCTCTGACGGTACGCTCACACATTCTCCTCCTACAGGAAGCTTCAATACATTCGTATCAGGGAATGCGATCGTTTGCGGATATTTGTTCACATTCACGATCAGCTCTGTATCTACCCCTGTAGGACCATAGATACCGCCTGTGATATGCGCTTTGATCTTTACTGTGTTTTTCTCACTCGCACTGCTTGCCTTTTTCACCGTCACATTCACTGTCGATGTACCTGAGATACTGATAACAGCGTTCGGATCGGGATCAAGAGTATAGGTGATCACGGTATTCGCAAGCACTCCTGTCGTTGTTTCGATCAGCTTCGTGTTGAAGGTACCGCCGTTGTTTGGTTCACCGCTCGGATCATAGGTCACCTCATATACATTGGAAGGAAGTGCTTTTCCTGCATTCTTGGGGTCTTCCCATCCGACACCGTTCAGTTCAGCGGCACTGATCACTATTTTCTTTTTGACCGTAGTCGACATCTTAGTCGGTGAGGTACTGTCCTTTACCTCGATTTCTATTTCATACTCACCCGGCGTAAGACCGTTCGCCCCTACGCCTTGATTCACATAGACATTACCGCCCGAATCAATATAGAAGGAGCCGTTATTGCCCTTACCGCTCGGTAAGGAATAGGAATACGGAATCACACCGCCGCTCACATCCACATGACCGATGCGATTGGATTGGGTATAGCTTGAAGGTGGCTTCGCATCCGCTGTGCCTGCCTTGATGCCTGTTTTGTCCTCGATATAATTCGCGACTAAGCCAAGCTGCAGGGTGATTGTCTTAGTAGTCGTCGCTGCCTTGTAATTATCAGTTTCAGGTACCTTTGCCTGTATCATAATACTGCCTGTCACATTCGCCGCAAACACAATGTCAGCCTTATCTCCTTCATTCACAGCTGTAAACGGCAAACCGCTCGATAATATATTACTGCTTCCCGAAACAAATGAATATTCAATCCCGATATCGTTCGCATCTTTATCCTCATTTGTATGTGTCGCATGTTCACTGTGTGCTGTGGTTCCCGATGTACTTCCCGAAACATAGGTAGTTCCCTTATCATTTTGATCGAAGGTAATCGTAGGTGTTGCCTTATCTACCCTAATATGAATTACAGTCGTTTCCTTCGTTCGATAGGAGTCCTCAGAAAAATCATTCGGATCATAATAAAGTCGCTGATTCGTGCTTTCATCAACAGCCTTTACCTTAAAATAATAATCACCCGCAGGTAATTTCTTCAGCAATTTAATTTTAGCCGTACCGTTTTTTGAATCTCCGTCTGCGGTAAAATATTCAGAAGCACTGTTGGAATCACCTGTTCCCCCGGCAGTTGTATCATACACATAAAAATGAAAGGGGCCTTCCCCGCTCGATGTACTGATACTTAAAGCCTCACTGTTTTCCGCATTTTGTTCATCATCATAAGTCATTGTCACAGAGGTAGTGCTCGGGATAATATTTTTTATAACATTCTTTTGCGGCAGTTCAATTTCAAAATATAAACAAGGTCTTGCATCGGTCGTAGACTTTGAAATAAAAATACGCTGATACGGAGAATAAACCGAGGCTCCTACTGATGATGCCGTATTTCTGGCATAAAATAAGCGCTTGCCGTTAGCGAAATCAACCATCCATGAGGTACCTGACATTTGTGAATGGTCGGATTCATTGTTTGTGATTTTATTATATATGTCAAAGGTTAATAACTGAGGGGTACTCAGAGAATTATTGGAATTTTTTGCGACCAGTTTACCCATTTCATCATGTTGCTCTGATGAGGTATAACTATTTTGTACAGTATTCAGACATGTCCCTAAATTTGATTCCAGTATTCTGCCCCCGGATGTTTGAAGTCCGGCACAAAACTGCTCGACAGGATTCTCGAAATAGATGATTGCCTTTTTTGTTGTGGTATTTGTATAGGCAAAATACCAAATTATTCCGTTCATTTTAAAATAATACTGGGTATTATTTCTGTCAAACACATCACCGACCGCATAGTATTGCGGTTGACTCGGCGCTGCATCAATTTGACGATTAAAATAAACATGAAATACCGTATAAGTCGCTGTTAATGTTATTAAGCACAGCCATAGTTTTTTCCACATACTTCTCTTTCCCTTCCTTCTTATGTCTACAAAGGTAGACTTTAAGAAATAGGGTGAAAAACAGTAAAAGTGTATTGTTTATAAAGAAAAAACATATATTTCTGTGTTAGAAGTATATGTCTATAATTGTCTGCTTAAAGAAATATAAACATCATAATATGTATGTTTATTTGAATTTCAACCCAAAACCGCAAAACTCACATTATAGAGTATACTTGTTTCGCATTTGTTCGCAACAGACTTAACTTTTATGCACATACCGTAAATAACAATGCTTTTCCAATCAGAAAGAATCGTGCTTGATTCCGTTACTCTCCTCTTGAAATCAGTATACAACCTTAGCTTTATCACTTGCGCTAATACATGCCGTAAGCTGTTTTTCCATAACATCATACACCAATGAATAACCGTCATCAGTTATGATTTCATGATGTGAAACAGTTTGATAGCCCTTATGCTCATAAAAGCAGACTGCACAAAGCGAAGCATCCAATAAAGCAGTATCATATTTTACGGCGATTTCGGTTTCAAGATGCTGCATAATCAAGCTTCCGTATCCGTTATTGTGAAATTCAGGATATACAAATAATCTTGTGATATGATTCTCTTTTACCGTTCCGGTTCCTATCAAGCGATGATTTATAAATAATACATTGACCGATGCGCTTTTTATATCTGTTTGGATAGCATCCTTTGAATGAAGCTCACTGAAAAAGCTTACGATTCTTTGTGGATAATATTTAGGATACACAGCCTGTATCGTATCTTGAACTAATTGATAAATTTGTGTTACATGTTCTTTTTCGGCCTTTATATACTGCATCAGGTAAGCCTCCCTTCATTTATTAATTATACGCTTACTTCTGTAAACAAACAACAGCCGGGCTTTACACAACACTTTTCCCCCCTAAGCATTCAATATCAAAATGATACTATTGCCTATCCACGGATAAAATGATATCCTTCGACATCAACGTGATTGATGTAATAATTAACATTCACAGTTTTTCATGTACCGATTGATATAAAGGAATTTCTATATTATAATAAAGAACACGAGGTGAAGCTATGAAAAACAAACCAAAGCGTTGTTATACACGACTGATTGATTTGATTTTAAATACAATACTTTTATTGATATGTGTCTATACGATATGGAAGGCGGTTCGCTTATCCATTCTGCCTGAAAGCTGGCTGTTTTTGATGATAGCCGCATTGCTTATTATCTTCTTTATCTTTTTTATTCTGATGCTGAAAAAAACACCGAAATGGGTATTGATCGTAAAACGCTCGATACTGGTTGTATTATGTGCTGTGATCGGCTTTGTCGGATATTCGATGCGTAATGCCGGGAAAGCAATCGATAAGGTATCTGTGTATTCAAAGGATAACAAAGTGAAAATTCATCTGATTGCGACAAAAAGCAGTGAAATTCAGACAGCGAAGGATTTCAGCAGTAAAACGGTCGGAATTCAAAACGGCACCGATCAAGAAAGCTCTGCCTATGGCTGTGAGCAGCTGGAAAAGGATGCCGGCAATACGATTCAATATACAGAGGAAATCGCATACTCTACACTGGCTGACTTGTTTTTGGCCAATATGTTGGACGGAATGGTTATCAGTGATGATTATTTAGATATGCTGAATGCCAATGTAGAAGGCTTTAAGGACAGCTATCGAACGATAGAAACCTATGAGATGAAGCGCTCAATAGATGAAAGCAAACAAAAGGATGTAACTAAGGAAAGCTTTGCGCTGTTGGTGAGCGGTGTTGATGAAATGGGTGCTGCCGATATGACCTCGCTTTCCGATGTTAATATCCTGTTGTTTATCAATCCGGTATCAAATTCAATTATTATGCTTTCCTTACCGCGTGATTCCTTAATGCCGCGCTATTCCATGAATTTTGAGAATGATAAACTGACTCATACAGGATGGGGCGGAATATCCGATACGAAGCAAACGATTGAGCATTTCTTCGGCATTGAAATTGATTATTACGCAAAGGTAAGTTTCTCCTCGCTGATTGAAATCGTTGATGCGATCGGCGGTATTACTGTCGATGTAGAAATTGCCTTCAGTGAGCAGGATGAAAACCGCAGCTTTGCGGCCGAGGACTTGATTACCTTAGAGGCAGGAGAACAGCATTTAAACGGTAAGCAGGCCTTGGCATATGCAAGACATCGTAAGACCGCAAACTATGATGTTGCGGGTCGTGAACGAGCTCAGCAGCGCATCATCAAAGCGATCATTGACAAGCTGATGACTCCCGAGGGCATTGCCGTTTATGTAAATCAGCTGATGGATACCGTACCGAAATATGTCGTTACCGATATGCCGGGCAATCAAATTACCGCATTTATCAAGGGCGAGCTTTCGGAGCTGAAGCCTTGGAGCATACAATCCCTCAGCAATAATAACGGCATCTTTGATACAAGATCGGTTCCCAATATCCCTCAGGGCGCAGACTGTTATTTATGGAATCAATATGACTATGCACGAGTAATCGATGCTTATCAGGCAACAAAGGACAATTTGAAATTTTCTGATTTTAATTTCAGTCTGAATCAGCCGATGAAATACTTACCGAATGTAACTGATAATCAAATGATCGTTTGGGATTTTCTGGCAATTCAACCGCATTAAGTAAAAACCGGGCTGCAGGTATGCAGTCCTTTTGATTGCCTTTTTCGCTCCTTTTCATAAAAAATATCCGATTTTATAAGGGTAAATTTACCTTAACGTATTTACGAATTGCATAAATTTAAGTATAATTAAGTACGATTGTGAGGTAAAGCTATGGAAGAAAATAAAAAAGTGAATGAGCAGATAAAAACAAATGCAGCGAACAGTGAAGCAAAGGCACAGTCACTAAAGGCTGATGCAGCACAAGCAAACGAAAAGAAGGAAACAGCTCCGAAGGTAAAACCAAAGCCACAGGAGACTAAGATAGAAAAAAATACGGCGGCAAAGGATCACAATATCAACTTTATAACAGCCGATCAAGAAAACAAAGCGCAGCCAAAGCACAGTAAGGCTGATACCGCAGTAATGAAACAAAGCGCTGATAACGAACAGAAAACAGCGAAGCATACCGCAAAGCCGACACAGCCTAAAAAAGGGATAAGCGATGTTCATTGGAGCATGCACTTTGGCTGGGATATCGGTTTAGCCGTAATAATGGCCTTGTTGTCATGCTTTCTGATTTATCGAATTTATGACTTTTCAATCGTATCCTTTCAATGGATTTGGAAAATCGCACTTGTATTCGTTATTATCAATATCATCTTTATTTTATTACTGCTGCTGAAAAAGCTGCCGAATTGGAGCATTTGGCTTCGAAGAACAGTCATCGTATTGTTATGCTGCGGATTATCCTACGGAAGCGTAGTTGTCAATAATCTTGAAGCATCGCTGCAGGAAATTACTAAGCCTGAAACAGCGACAACGGTGAATGTCTCATTGATTACCAAAAAGGACGGCGGAGCGAGAAACTTAAGTGATCTCAGCGGTAAAAAAATCGGTATTCAGAATGCGAATGATACCGCAAACAGCTCTTATGTCAAGGAACAGCTCAGTAAGGAAAGCGAATTAAACAACGTCACCTATGTGGAAGAACTGGATTATGAATCCTTATATAAAAAGCTGATTAGTGAGGATATCGATGCACTGATTATTACCGACTACTACTTTAAAACTTTATTAAAGGATCACTATCCGACAATTGAAGACGATATCTTTATTTTAAAGAGCTATCAAAAGGAAAGAGAAAACGATATTTCAACCAGCAATAAGGATATTCGTTATGAACCGTTTACCGTATATATCGCAGGTGTTGATGAGGGTGATGACCCGTCCATTGATGCACGAAGCGATGTAAATATCGTATTAATGGTAAATCCGCTTGCGAACCACATTGAAATGGTTTCTATCCCGAGAGATGCCTTTGTTCCGAATCCGGCATTGAACTCTCATAATGATAAGCTGACTCATTTAGGTTTGAGCGGCATCAAAAACTCAATGAAAGGAATCGAGGAAGTATTCGGCTTTGAAATCGATTATTATGTAAAGCTGAATTTCTTCTCAGTCATTGATATTGTAGATGCGATCGGCTTAATAGAGGTCGACGTACCGATTTCCTTCTGTGAGCAGGATGAACACCGCAGCTTTGCGAAAGATGATTTGATTTGCTTAAACAAAGGCAAGCAAAAGCTGAACGGAAAACAAGCATTGGCCTTTGCGCGTCATCGTAAATCATATACAGATGTATTGCGCGGAAAGGCTCAGCAGGAAGTCATCAAAGGAATTATCAATGTATTGACTACACCGAGCGGTGTCGCCAATATCAACAACGTTCTTTCCATCGCAACAAAGGCAGTCAGTACAAATATGCCGATGCAGCAGGTCACAAACTTCGTATCGGCACAGCTTGATAATCTGAAGCCGTGGACGATTGAATCCATTATTTTAGAGAACGGACAAGATGCTCGTCTTGTGACAGCCAGTATGCCGGGACAGGAATTGTATGTCATGCTGCTGAATCGCTTGGATGTACAGGTCGCATTTGATGCCTATCAGTCAATGCTGAATCAGATGCAGTTTAATGCCTTCAGCTTCCGTCTTGATTCCCTGAATCAGAATAAAGCACAGATTCCTAATAACGATCGTGTTGTTTGGGCAGGCTCAAATGTCAACAGCTATAAGCTGAATGAGCCGGTAAAAACACCGGAAACAAATACACCGACCAAGCCGTCGGAAGAAAAACCGAAGCCGGATGAAACAACACCGGAAAAACCGGTAACACCGCAGCCCGAGGAACCCGGTACACCGGAAAATCCGACACCGGACGTTCCGGAACAGCCTGAGGATCCTAATCCGCAGCCGCCGAATCCCGATGTTCCGACAACACCGGAGCAGCCGGACGGAGGAAACGGTGAAACTACTTTGAATCAATAAAAAAACAGCAATCGCTGTTTTTTTTTATGCCTGTGTATCCACACTGCTTTTTTTCTGATAAGAAATCGCTTGAAGCCGCTGAAGCAATTCAGGCTTATCGGCTTCATCTAATACGATAAGCTGAACCGATAAATATTCCTGATTGCACTCCAACAATGCTTCAATCAGGAGATGATCCTTCTGCCGTATACAAACTGCAGTACCGTTCACCTCTTGTTGCGTCCATTGGAGCACCTCACCCGACATCTCCCATTCCTGTGCCTGTTCCTCTATAGAAATGGATTCATTGACTGCACCGAAGCGATACATCCACTTCCACGGATCATCCTCATTTTCATACGGCGCAATCAGGCAGCAGATCTCATTTCGATAATCATAGCTTTTTTCACAACAGCCGTGTGCCGGTATACTCCAATTTCCATAGCGATATTCTACGATATCTTGGCGATATCCGATTCGAAACGGAGTATTCCACGCTGTAGCATCTTCCAGCCCTTTTTCACGCCCTCTCAGCTTACATAAGCAGAGATATTCATAAACAGGAAGCGGCAGCTCTTTGTCCTTTTCATAAGCGATTTCTAATAAATCAAGTATCGTATCAGCCTGCTTCTTCGATTCCTCATTCATATTAGTATACCGATGGCGGCATTCCTTCCATAATAAATTCATAGCCGCATTGCGATAATAAAGCGCATCTCTTTCCAAGTGATTCCAAATAAAGAAGCTATCTGCCAATTCATTTACATCTGTTTTATAAAAATCCTTGATCCTTATATAGCCGAGCGGTGTTACGACACTGCCTGATTTATGCATCGGCTGATAATAATCAACAAGCGGCCAAGAAATACTAAGCTCCTCATCACTGTCTTCATGCTGCTTCACAAAAGCCGCAATATCAGATAACCAACGATGGAAAATACCGTATTTTAAATGTTCAAAGTTCTGCTGCTCATAATAACCGGTAGGATCACTTGCCGTAAGCTCAATCGGACTTTTATCCTGAATCTGATGAAAGAAGCGGCATACAAACGCATGAAAGCCCGGTCCCGCAACATTTGTTTGCGCACAGATGCTTAAAAACAGGTTCTCACAGCTGATTTCAATATAGCCCTCGGGACATACCTCAATAAATGCACTGTCCTCATAAATTTCCATTTTCATCTGATTTTGAATTGCGATTTCCTGAATGAATTTCATATATCCTTCAAAATCTTTTTCTTCCTCTAATGCTCCCTCAAGCATTACTTCAATTGCCATAAACTACACCCTTTCCGTTCCGTAAATGAAAACGCTCCCTCAGAGCGCTCATTGATATTTATGCTTCTTGCGGGTCCTCTACCGCGACTACTCGATATACGCCATCCATATTGATTACTTGAACGATCATATCCGTTTTCATGCCGTCAGCCGGCAGCTTACTGTCTGCGTATTTCAATACGAGTGAGACTTCATAGCCCTCATACGTCTGTTCATAATAAGTAAGCTCTACAGGCTCTACTGAACCGACCTCGTGCATAATTACATTCGGCAGATCATCCTTACTGTATTGAGATACTACCGTCGCATAATTATTGTAGTAATGATAGATCGCATATTCCTTAAAATCCTTCACCTCGTCCTTCGGTAAAAAGGTCAAACCGCCGATATCCTCTTTTCCCGATTTTTGATAGAGTGAAAAGAATTCGTATGCGAAATTTACTGCGACAAGCTCGGCAACCTTGCTTTTATCCGCATTGCTGTTCAATGCCTTGCTTAATTCATTGAACACCTTGATCTGTTCTTGTGTCGCATTTTTCGGTGAATCATACACTGCGTTTTCCACAAGACTTACCTCTGTTTTTTTATTCTCCTCTGCCTTGTCCTTGGAACAGCCGCTCATTACACATAATAAGCCGGCAAGAAGGCAAAGCACAGCGCTTCTTAAATATTTTTTCATAATCAACCTCCGTAAAAGCTTACTATTAGTATACCATATTTTTAAATTTTTTGTATCGCTTTTACGTAATCTGATAATGCTTTTGTATAAACACCGCCGCCCTGAGACAGCCACTCATTCCCTCCGCCGTTTAATTCAAAACGCTCCGCAAGCTCTTTGAATAATTCTTTACAATCACCGTCACTGTCCTTCGGTGCCGCAACCGCTACATGACATTTATCAAACAGCTTCGCCAACAGCACACACGCTCTATGATGCTCTAATGAGATGTATTGTGCCAACTGCACAAGTGATTTTACATCAATATCATCAAATTCATAGGTTATCAGTTCACTTTCATTCTGCATCAGCTTTTCCGAAAACAAGGTAAAGTATTTTTGTTTCCATAAAACAATATCACGACTCAATGCCTTTTGTTCATTCATCAGCTTATTGATGCCCGTATTGAGATACAAATGAGACAATGCCAATGTTTGACTTGCTTCATTTAATACCTTATAGCGTCTGCTGACACTGTCTAAGAGCTGATCGCCGCAGATATATTTTACCTTATAGCCGCGTGAAGTTTTTTCATAACCGCTGATATAAACCATCTGTAAATAACGAAGACTCGGTACGTGCATACAGCCGCATAAATTATAATCCAACGCACCGATACGCACGACTCTCAGTTCATCATGATTCAGCTTTTCAGCCGGCGCATGATTCGCAGCCTCACTTCTTGACGGATACTGAATGCTGACCTCTAAATCATCACGGATCAAGCCGTTACAGAGCACCATCAGCTCATTTGCCATTTTATCATTAAAGCTTTCTAAATTAAATTCAATTTCATTTTCATCATCACTGACATGGTGAGAAAGTGTTTCCACCTTATAAACATTGCACAGCAGTGCACTGATCAAATGCTGTGCCGTATGTATCTGACATTTACGAAAGCGTTCATGCAGATTAATGCTCATAAAGGCTACATCACCTACCTGCATTTCAATATCCATTAAATGCCACTGCTTATTATCCTTCAGCTTGACATCGAGTACCTCACTGCCGTTGATAACACCGATATCTCCTGCCATTCCGCCCTGCTTTCTGAAAAAAACAGTTTCCTTGAACGCATACCAATAGTAATTCTGTTCCTGTTCTACATCGGTTACGGTTGTATTTAATTCGGTTAAAAAACAATTATCTAATAATTTATTAATCATCATATTCCTCCCAATCTATTCTTATTAATCATTGTATCACATTTTTCATTGTTTTTGTTGTAGAAGCAACGGTAAAAGTATGTGAAATCATGTTATAATATAAGACGAAGCAAAAACAGATGAAATATTGATGAATCTATAAGATAGGAGCAATTTATGAATCAAGTCGCAGAAAACTGGTTGGATTATGAATGTATCGATACCGGAAATAAAGAAAAATTGGAGCGTTGGGGCAATATTGTATTGCGCCGTCCCGATCCGCAGGTTTTATGGCCGATCGCTGATGAGGATGAAGCATGGAAAAAAGCACATGCGCGATATCATCGTTCAAAAAGCGGCGGCGGTCATTGGGAGTTTTTGAAAAAGCTGCCCGAGCACTGGACTGTCAACTATAAAGAGCTGTGCTTTAAGGTAGCGCCTACCGGCTTTAAGCATACCGGCTTATTTCCCGAACAGGCGGCAAACTGGGATTTTATGATGAAGCAGATTGAAAACGCCGATAAAGAAATCCGTGTTTTGAATTTATTTGCCTACAGCGGCGGGGCGACAATGGCCTGTGCCAAGGCAGGGGCCGCTGAGGTCGTACACGTTGATGCCAGTAAGGGCATGGTTGCGTGGGCCAAGGAAAATATGCAGCTGTCTAAGCTGACAGATCGTAAGATTCGCTTTATTGTCGATGATGTGCTGAAGTTTGTTGCGCGGGAAAAAAGACGCGGCAGAACATATCACGCAATCATTATGGATCCGCCGAGCTACGGCCGCGGACCGAACGGTGAAATGTGGAAGATAGAGGAACAGCTCATACCGCTGATTCAAGCCTGCATGGATATCCTTGATGACGATCCGTTGTTTTTCCTTGTGAATTCTTATACGACAGGCTTTTCCTCGACTGTTTTATATAATATATTAAATCACCTGTTGCTTCATAAATATCCGAACGGAACAATTGAAGCAGGGGAAATGAATTTGCCGATTACGAAAACAAAGACACTGCTTCCTTGCGGTATCTATGGCAGATGGGTAAAAAAATAAGGCTTTGACGTAAGTGAAATTCTTAAGGAATGACACATACGCGAAAGCCTTTTTTGTTCGCTTACAATACAAAATGAACGGTGAGCTGAAAATAAACCATCAAGCTCATTGCGTCAACTAAGGTCGTAATCAGGGGTCCTGCCATCACAGCCGGATCCAAATGCAGCTTTTCCGCCACTACGGGAAGCGTACAGCCGACCATTTTAGCCAAAGCGACGGTGATAAAAACCGTTGCGCTGACAACAAGTGAAATCGTAATATCGGTTTCGCCCATGAAAAGTAAAATTCTCAGGAAATTCACGATTCCCATGATCGTACCGCAGATTGCCGCGATTCTGATTTCCTTCCACCAGATTTTCAGCATATCCTTTGCCGATAATTCACCGGTCGCCAAAGCGCGAATCACCATCGTACTGGCCTGATTTCCGGCATTTCCGGCAGCGTCCATCAGCATCGGGATAAAAATCGACAGCGTGACATTCGCAGCCAAGACTTCTTCATAGCCTGACATGATATATCCGGTAAAGGTCGCCGATATCATCAGTATCAAAAGCCAAACGATTCGCGACTTTGCCATTTCCAACACACCTGACTCCAAATAGGTCTTATCAATCGGCGCAATCGCATTCATTTTATGAATATCCTCGGTTGCCTCCTCATGAATGACATCGATAATATCATCAACGGTAACAATACCGACCAAACAGGAATCATTATTCACGACCGGTATTACCGTCAAGTCATATTTTTCAAACAGCTTTGCGACATCCTCTTGATCATCATCTGTTTTCACCATGACAAGATCGCTGTCCATCAGCTCACTGATTTCCTCATTCAACGAGGAAAGCACAATATTTCGCATTGTGATCACACCGCGCAATACCTTACGATTATCCGTAATATAACAGTAATTGATCGTTTCGGCTTCTTTTCCCTGTTCACGAATCTTCATCAATGCATCTGCGACAGTATCCTTTTCCTTTAACACCACATAGTTGGTGGACATAATCGAGCCGGCACTGTTTTCCTCATAGCTCAACAATCGATTCAGCTCTACTCGCTGCTTGGGACTTGCGCTCTGCAGCACATGCTTCACGATATTCGCCGGCAGATCCTCAATAAACTCTAAAATATCATCATCGTACAGCGCATCCAGCATTTCCTGAATCTGCGGTCCGGTAAACAGCTGTATCAGGGTTTCCTGTTTATCATGCGGTAAATACGCAAATATTTCTGAGGTTTGATCCTTTTTTAAGGTCTTAAAAAGAAATAAAGCCTCTTGCGGCTCTAATTCACCGACCAATTCACTCATATCTACCACATTATGGTCTTCGAATATTTCTCTGAGCTTGGTAATCTGTTTTGCTTCAATCAGCTGTTTTAAATCAACTGCTTGTATATTTTCTGTTATTTCCATAAGCTCACATCCTATCTTATATATTTTACTATTTTTTTAATGAAATTAACAGAAAAAGTATCATTTTTATTCATTAATCAATAAAAAAGCTCTTGAATTCAATCAAGAGTCTTAATGAAACAAGCTGTTATTTCCTAGGTAATATTACTTCATCAGTTTACTTCCCGATGAAAACTGTGACAGCACGTTTGTCGCATAAGAGAAAATCATTTGTGATTGCTTACGCTGACGTTTTAACGTAAGCTGAATATATTCATCTAACAGCTGTGAAAAGGCAATGCCCTTCGGTTCAAATAAATAAAAGGATAAAGAACCGGGAATCGTATTGATTTCATTGATATAGACCTTTTCTGTTGTCGTATCCATCAGAAAGTCAATTCGGGCAATGCCGAAGCCTCGTAACGCATGGAAGGCCTGCAGTGCCAAATCCTCTATTTCGCGCTGTAAGGCTTCGGACAGCTCAGCCGGAATCAAGCGCTTGGTCGAAACGATTCCTTTGCTTTTGCCGTTGCCCTCGTATTTATCCTTATAGGATAGAATTTCATCGCCCTTCAACACTTCCTCAATACAGCTTGTTTTTGCGCTTTCCTCATCACCGAATACCGCACAGTTAAATTCACGCATTTCACTTAAAGCATGCTCAATAACGACATGCGTATCATATTGAAAGGCATCATCGAGCGCCGCTTGAAGCTCGTCCGTATTCTTTGCGATATGAATACCGATACTGGACCCGAGTGTTGCCGGCTTGATAATCACAGGCCAACCGATTTTTTCACAACGACTGCTCAGCTCTGAATCCGTATACTGATGTTTTTCAAGTGAAAACCATTCTACGATCGGTTGTTCTTTGGCCGCAAGGATCTGCTTCATCAGCTCCTTATCCTGCCCGAGCACTGCACCACCGAGCTCACAGGCACAAAACGGAATTCCCAACATGCGAAGATAGCCCTGCAGCGTTCCGTCCTCACCATACGTACCATGCATGATCGGCAGAATCAAATCAATGCTGATATCCTTTTGAAACAGTGAGGTACTCTTTAATACGACCTTGTTGCCTTTTTTATAAAGAGCTGTCGGTGATAGCTTTTCACATAGCTTATCTAAATCACGAAAGCTTTTTAAATCACTTAAAATCGGACTGTGATACAGCTGATGATCCTTTCCGATATAAATAGGTATGATATCATAGCGAGTACGATCTAAATGATTCATCGCCTGAATTGCCGATAAGATACTGATTTCATGCTCCACCGAAGCTCCGCCGAATAATACGCCAAGCTGTAATTTCATTCATCCACCGCCTTCACACATAGTCTATGCGTTTCACCTAAATCGGTTAATGATTAAAGGCATCAGGCAAATCATTTTCAATCAAGGCACAGTCTCCTTCACTTACCATTTGTTGAAGCAGGGTCAGTGCTTCCTTTGTCGTATCGCAAATATGAATTTGATCTAACGGGTAGTTTTCATTACACAGTGTATCATAAATATCACTTGTTTGTTTCTTACCGATCAAGAAAATTTCATCTGCACAGCGCAGCATTTTCTTCGCATAGGCAATATGTGCTTCCTTTGTTTTTTCACCGAGGTCTAAAAAGCCCGGAGTCAGTAAAAAGCGCTTATTCGGCATTGAGGCCAATACGTCTAAGGCATATCCGGCTCCTTGCGGATTGGAATTATACGCATCATCCAACAATGTATAGCTACCCATATTACGAGCCTGTAAGCGATGCTCCACATAACGCAATCGTTTGACTGCCGCCTTGATTTGTTCCGGCTTGATTTTCATCGACAGTGCCACGGAAACAGCGGCTAAAATATTCAATACATTATGCTCCCCGAGCAATACGGTTTCTAACATAATTTCTCCGCCGGGATACAAAAGCGTAAAGCTTGTTCCCTTCGGACTGTATTTGATATGGGCAGCTCTTACATCGGCATCCTCATAATGAATCCCGTACGTGATCCGCTTCACAAAATGACTGATCGGATAGGAGCGAATATAGGCATTATCGTAGTTTAAAACAGCAGTTCCGTGAAACGGCAAGCGCTCTATCAATCGCATTTTTTCATTGAGAATATTCTCCTGTGTATGAAAGGTTGATAAATGCTGAGGCCCTACTGCCGTGATGACCGCAATCGAAGGCTTGATAAAGCATGCCAAGTGATCAATTTCACCGACATGATCCGCACCCATTTCCGCAATCATCACTTGATGAAGTGAAGTGAGCTGAGTTCTTATCGATATCGTCAAGCCCATCAAATTATTATAGGAATGCGGTGTCATATACGTGTAATATTCCTCGGAAAGCAATGTATGCAGAATATGCTTCACACTTGTTTTCCCATAGCTTCCGGTAATTCCGATTTTAATCAAATCATCACGCTGTGCTAAAATCTGTTCGGCATCCTTAACATAGCTGTTTTTGAGCCACTGTTCCAACGGCTCACAGATCAATGCCGAAGCTGATAAAATCATCCACGGCATAAAATAGTAAAACGGCATCGTTAAAATAAATACGGAATCATTCACAAACAGATAGATGAGATACAAAAGACTGATGCAGAGAAGCGTGTGAATGATAAACAAGCGCTTTGCCCGATGGGTAAACACAAGCTTTTTGATATAGACCTTTTTTTGATCAGCCTTAAAATATAAATACGCATAAACACCGATACACAAATACCACAAATATAAATACAGAGGATGTGTAACAAAGCACATTGTCCACAGCGGAAGCAATGACAATAAGCGCTTATAAAAGGCTTTGTGATCATTATGAACAGCTTCCTTCAGCCATGTGTGATAGCGTTCGCGCTGATAACGATTTTGTTGAAGCATATGAATGGATTCCTTGATCGGTACATATAAAAAAGCCGCATGAAGGACATAAAATAAAATCAAGTTCATAAGAAATACTCCAAGATGGCGATAAAACGCTGCGGCTGATGAAAATACGCAAAGTGGTCGTCATCATCTAATACGATCAATGTCGCATGCGGCATCAGCTTTTCCATGACTTCTCCCATCCACAGCGGTGTTGCCTCATCCTTTTCTCCCCATACAAGCAATGCTTCATTCGTTATCTGCGCTAACAGCGGTCGTAAATCACGCTCTACGCTTTGAATCAAAACGCCCTTCATAATATCTGTTGCGGATTTATAATCCGGACTTCCCATATCGGGTGCCAATGACAAGCGCTTCAACAGCTTATACGTATATACACGTGCATAGTATTTCAATGTTTTCGCTTTTTTAATACCGGCTGCCCCCGTCAAGACAAGCTTTTTGGCCGGATATCGGTGGGCAAACAACAACGCGATGCGTGCGCCGAAGGAATGCGCAACAAGATTGGGAGATGAAAGCTTCAGCGCTTTTACGCATTCATGAATACATGCGGCATATTCATCAAGACTCCAAACGGTTTTAGGCTCATCACTTTCACCGAAGCCCGGTAAATCTAAATTCAGCACTTGAAAGCGCTGTTTGAAATGATCGGCGATAAATTTCATCATAATCATATTCTGACCCCAGCCATGCAACAACACTAAAGGCTCCCCTTTTCCTTCCAATGTATAATGAATCCGATGCTGTTTACCCGAAATCGTTATCGCAACATCCATGAAATCCCTCCGTTCCCTTCCTTCTATAATATTCAACGAAGGGATGTGCTATGTCTTTTTCATTTATCTAGAATTATAAAAAAAGACAGGCTTTCGATACATGCCGAATCATAAGATACAGTATGTCATCCTTCACCTGTCAAATTCTTATTTAAATGTGTGTTTAATCCTTTTGTTTCACAATGCGGAAAATTACGCCTTCACTCGTATTCTCACCGCTGACCGTATAGCGATTGGCCGTAGCGACCTTCCATACGATGGATAAGCCCAAACCAAATTTACCGCCCTGCCCTTTTTCATACGGCTTAAACAGTACCTTCAATCGGTCCTCATCGATCGCAGGACCGTCATTTTCAATCGTAAGCTCCGCTTGTTTTAAGACTATTTTGATTGTACTTTTCGCATAACGCAAAGCATTTTCCATAATATTTTCAACCGTAACGCGCCATGCTTCCTCGACTCCGTCAAAATAAACGTTTTCTGTCAATTCCGTCGTTATTTCAATTGTAGGGTGAAGCATTTTATGATTTAAAAGCACGGTTTCAATCACATGCTTCATATCGGTACGATTCATACCATGATCCTGTGATATTAAATATTCGACACGATTCAAGTATAAAAGGCTGTGGACCTTTTTTTCCAAACGCTCGGCATTTTCAATTATCACATCAACGCTTTTCTCTAATGTGTCATACGGATAAATGCCGTCCTTGATGCTTTCTCCGTAAGACTTGATCGTTGCGATCGGTGTTTTTAAGTCATGAGAGATATTGTGAATCATATCCTCTTTTGTCTGTTCCTGCTTCTGCAGCTCTCTGCGCATGGAAACAAGCGCTTCCGCCAGCTCACCGATTTCATCCTCACGATTGATTTTTAAATCACCGCTTGATTTTCCGAGCTTTACCTTTTCAATATAATTTCTGATTTGATTCAGCGGATGAATCAAGGAAGCGACCCAAATCATTAAGATAATAAAGAAAAAGCCGACAACCATAACGGTAATATTGATCACCGAGGAAACTAAATCGTTACGAAACGATTCCAGCTCCTGATTTCGTGTAAATGATATCAAAAGCTGATTATTATCGATCATCACAACGCTGTAATATGTCTTATCACCGTGAAATGTATAGGTCTGCGGAACGGTCGTAGCCATTTGCGCCTTGTTGTACATATCCTGAAAGCGCGGGGAACTGCGATCGATTTCCTCATTAGGCTCTCCTAAATAATAGGCCTTAGAACCGATAATAATGATATTGGTGATTGAGGAATCACCGACATTCAAATACAGATAGGAATTGTATTCTCCCCGCAGCTTTTCCGCAATCGCATTCTGCATTCTCACCAAATCATTAAAGGTTTTGGTTTGAATGACGGTATCGACTTTGCCGTTCAGATAAACGAAAAAGAAGGCCGCAAAAAAGGTAACGAAGAAAAAGATCAACGCAAACAGCTGCTGAGAAAGAGTCAAGCGTTTGATGAATAACGAAAAGCGCTTCATAGCTTAACCTAAACGATAGCCAAAGCCGTAAATCGTATGAATATTTAAATTAGGCAGCTTCTTGCGTAAACGACGCAGCGTATCATCAACGACGCGATCACTTCCGTAATAGTTTTCTTCCCATACGTTAGTCAGAATCATATCACGGGAAAAGGCAATTCCTTTATTTTTGATGAACATGATCAACAAATCAAATTCCTTGGTCGTTAAATCAATTTCCTCACCGTTATCAAACACCTTACGCTGTTCCTCATCCAATTCATAACCGTCAATCGCAATACGATTGTTTTCATTCTTATAAACGCGCTTGATTACATTGTTTACTCTTAACACAAGCTCCTTCGGTGAAAACGGCTTTGTGATATAATCATCACTGCCTTTTTCCAAGCCGATGATACGATCGAATTCCTTATCGCGTGCCGACATAAAGATGACCGGAATATCGCCTGCCTGTTGTCGTATTTCCTCAATTAAATCAAAGCCGCTTTTATCATCCAGCATAATATCTAAAATCCACAGGTGCACGTCATCATCACTGACATGTGCACTTGCTTCTTCATATGTATAATAAGAACGAACCTCATAGTCCTCTTTTCTTAAATATTGACAAACCAAATCATTGATCGCCACTTCATCTTCTACTACACAAATAACTTTTTTCATACAAACACCTCTCTATCATTGTATCGTAAATTGCGATAAAAAAAAAGAGCTTTCTTTCAGTCACTTCATTTTTATACAATTTACTGATTGATTTCCGCAGCATTCCCATAATCAACAAGATTTTAAGCATCAATTTATTGAAAAAATAAGCATTCAAGATAAAAGGGACTCAAAGTCCCTTTTCCTTGATATAGTCAATTACCTGATAAACATACTTTTCGCATAATTCATCTGTTTTCGCTTCTACCATCACACGGACAAGCGGTTCTGTTCCGCTCGGTCTTACTAAGATTCTGCCATCTTGTCCCAAGCTGTCGGCTACCTTCTGTACTTCATTCAACAAGCCTTCGTTTTCTAATGCCTTATGCTTATCCTTGACTTCAATATTGATTAAAAGCTGCGGATAAATAAACAGGTCCTCACTAAGCTGATGCAAGCTTTGTTTCGTCTGTTTCATGATTTCCAAAAGCTTCATCGCAGTCAGTAAGCCGTCCCCCGTATTCGCATGTTCCTTAAAGATGATATGACCGCTTTGTTCACCGCCGATGGAATAATTGTATTCATTCATACACTCGAATACATATTTATCGCCGACCTGTGTTTGTTCATAGGAAATTCCTTTGCGATCAAAGGCGCGATACAGTCCCAAATTTGACATAACGGTCGTTACGACCTTATTTTCCTTCAGGCAATTATGATCGTGCATATAACAGCCGCAAATATACATGATATGATCGCCGGTAATCAGTTCACCGTTTTCATCAACCGCAATCAAACGATCGGCATCACCGTCAAACGCAAAGCCGGCATCGAAATCACCGCTTTTCATCATTTCCTGCAGGCCTTCGGGATGCGTAGAGCCGCACTTGGTATTGATATTGATACCGTTCGGCACACTGTGAATCACTTCTACGGTCGCTCCAAGCTCGCTTAACACCGCTGCCGCACAAGAGGTTGCGCTTCCGTTCGCCAAATCAAGCGCAAGCTTCATACCGGTAAAATCACAGCTCATTAATGATTTCAGCCATGATTCGTAGATTTCCAAACCTTCATGCCAATCAACAACGCTTCCGAGCGCTTCATTGATTGCCATCGGAATTTCACATTCCCCGTCAATATAAGCCTCAATCTGTGCTTCTACATCAGGATTCATTTTCATTCCCGAGCCGTTGAACAGTTTGATTCCGTTGTCATAAAACGGATTATGACTGGCCGATACCATAATACCGCAGTCAAAGTGCTCCTTTTGAATTAAGAAGGATACCGCAGGTGTCGGACAAACGCCGAGTAAATAGACCTTTGCGCCTGCCGCACTGGCACCTGCCGCCAATGCCATTTCAAACATATCGCTAGATAAACGTGTATCCTTGCCGATCAGAATTTTTGCGTGACGAGATTTGCCGTAATACCAACCGACATATTGGCCGATTTTCACTGCCATATCTAATGTCAGCGTATCATTGGCACGACCTCTCACTCCGTCTGTTCCAAAGTATTTTCCCATCAAATTACTCCTTATTTTTAAATTCCAGCTTAGCGGTAGAATTCTCAAGCTCATAGATTACAAGCTTATTGGTTCCGCTGACGCTCAACGGTATATTATATACACCGGGATCGGTTACGCTACTGAAATCAGCGATTACCGTAATATCATTCTTTGTCAGCTTATCGATCTGACCCTTAGCACCGATGACCTTCACACTGATCGTACCGCCGCCTTCAACCGCTCTGACATCGTAAGCCGCATCCGGGGCATTTTTATATTGAATGACGACATCCTTGATGATTTTCGTTTTTGCGTCCTCAACCTTGATATCGATCATTACATTTTTCACCGAAGCCTTTGTGACCTTAGACGGCAGATTGATCGGCATCGGAATTCGCTGATCGCCGGTCAAATTATTGACAGGAATATAAATCGGTAATTCGGTGATGCCTTCCAATACATCCTCAGGTGCATAGATCGTTACCGACTGTGTATCCATTTTATACGATGCAATCGCTTTATTATTCGGCATAATACCGTTCGGTACTAAGGTTATCGGAACCGATTTATTCGGTGTCGTTACCTTGACCTTTGCCTTTACGCTTGACGGTCTGATATCTACGGAGATGCGATTTCCCGACTGATCGTATGCCGCGATTTCCGCATCGCTTTCAAAATCGGAATCGACGTCGCTGACATCGATCAATGCCTTTACGAATGCGATTTTATTCAATGTTTCGGATGAGGCTCTGACAACGACCTCTCCTTGTTCAAACTGCGGCTCGCTCAACGCATATACAGAATCCATTTTACTTGTATTTACAAAATCATAACCCAAGGTATAACGCTTTGATTCTTTTCGCTTGATGGTTACCACTGCCGTACTCGGCTTGATGATGACCTCAAGTCTTGAGGAAAAGTTTTTAGCCTGCAGCGTTACATCATGAGTTCCCTCAGTCAAGCCGCTTAAATCGGCTACGATCTGATAATTATCCTGTAGATTCAGCATCTGTAAATCACCGGAATCGCCGATGACTTCCACCGTTACATGTTCGGGAATTCCGCTGACCTCATAAGCCTGTTCCGATACGATCGTACTTACACTTAAATCATTTAAGGTCTTTACCTCACGATTGGCCTTAAATAAATCGAAGTCTTCATCACTTCCGACCATAAAACAGAATAAAATTGCCAATATCAACGCAACGAGCTTTCCGTGCTTCTGATTAAACAACAAACGATCGATCCAGCTGCTCAGCCAGCGAAAGAATTTGGTAACACTGGTTTCCATATTCGCATAGGTACGGGCGAAAGTTTGACTTTTTTCCGCTATCGCTTTTGCCAGTTCGGTTTTTCCTTCCGCACTCAGCTGTGATTTCTTTTTCTTAGCCATCAGCGTTTACCCCCTTCCTTTGCAGCCTTGTCAAGGGAATCCTTATTTATTTCCTGCAGCTTTTGTTTTTCATTCTTGTAGTTTAAAACGATTGCTTCCGGCGATATCACATCATCTAAAAGTGATGCAGCATCCTCATTTACATTTTGTTTCTTTACATGAGTACGCTTTACCACATGCTTTTCTTTGATGCTTGCCTCAATCACTTCGCTTTTCTTTTCCTTTTTCTCAGCCTTTGGTTTCACCTCAACAGGCTTTTTCTCCGTCATCTTTACCGTCGGATTTAAGACTGCACTGATTGTTTCCGCATCGCTTTTTTCCACATTATGATTACGAGGCTTGCGAATCGGCTTGCGCTGTTTTTCGCTTTCCTCTTTCACCTGTGTCAACAGTGACTTCGGCTTAGTATCGGTTTGCTTATTCTCTGCATCGGATACGATGGAATCGAATAGATTATCCAACGGCATGCTTTCCTCAACCAGATTCGCAATTCCGATTTTCTCGGTCTTGGCCTCCTGCTTGTTAGATGTTTTATTTTCCTTTGCCTTAGTAAAGCGTTTCTTTGTTCCCTTTTGTTTCTCATTCTTATTTTTGGTACGGAAAATACTTGTAAATTTAGTCTTTTCCGGCTCGACGACTTCCTCGTGCTTCACAGGTACGACTTCCTTTTCAGCCTCACTGTCCTTACGAATCTTTTCGTTTTGAACCTCAGTCTGTGTTTGACAGATTACCATTGTCAAAAATTCACGCAGACTCTTTTCGGTCACAACGCTCAGCTTACCGCCTTCGGCGATTGATATATTACCTGTTTCCTCACTGACAATGATCGTGATGGAATCGGTAATTTCACTGATGCCGACTGCCGCACGATGTCTTGCGCCGTACATCGTAGCCAAATCCTGTGTCGTAGGCGGGAAATACGCTGCAGCACACGCTATTTTAACACCCTGTAAAATAACAGCGCCGTCATGAAGCGGGGTGCCCGGTACAAATATCGAGCATAAAAGCTCGCTTGTGACAACGGAATTCATCGGGGTTCCGGTCTTAATGAAATCACTGAGGGAATGTCCCTGTTCTAAGGAAATCAACGCACCCGTCTTTGTCTTTGACATTTCACCGCACGCCTTCACCAGCTCGTCAACAAGTCGCTCACGTTCATTTAAGGTCAAGGTAGAGATACGGGAAAAGATATTCGTCTTTCCGATTTTCTCCAACAGCGCTCTGAATTCCGGCTGAAAGATAATGATAATCGCTATCGGTCCGTATTGAACGAACAGATCGGCAAGATACTGCATTGCCTTCAGTCCTAACAGCTCCGCAATTCCCTTAATGATAAAGATCAACAAAATTCCTTTGAAAATCTGAATCGTTCGTGAGTTATTTTTAACAATCTTTAATATAAAATAGAATGCGACCCAAACAACAGCGACATTCAATACCATTTTTACAAATTGTATAACATTATTTATCGTAAAATAATCAAACATAGGATGACTCCTTTCATAGGTATTATTATACCATATTTATATCGTTTTCTTGCGTTTTTTTCATATTTCTTAGCTATATTATCATACAATTTATCATTCGGCTTTCTCAAGCAGCTGACAGATCGCATCACCGACCTGTGCCACTGTCGCTTTCGCATAGCTTTTTACTTGATTGACGGCCTTTTCCATCGCAAAGCCGTAATAGGTTGACAGCATCGGAATATCATTGAAGGAATCACCGATCGTATACACATCAGAGCTGTCAACGTTAAAGTGTGAGACCATATAGGACAAGCCGGTTGCCTTTGAAATACCGTACGGTGCAACATCGACACAGTTGATATTGCGATAGGCACACGCAACATCTCCGAAGGCGGCATTGATATAATTCGCAATTCGCTCACAATCGCTTTCTTCATCTAAGGATACGACAAGCTGTGCAATTTTACGCTTCGCTAATATCTCTGCTTCCGTTTTCGCTGTTTTCGTATTCGCATATTTTTTATCCTCACGCATCTCATCTACCACACGCTTGGCGCGATAAAAGCCATCATTCATCACATAGGATATTGTTCTTTCACTGCGAATATACGCAAGTATATCCATAGCCTTATGAAACGGAAAGTAATATGTTTTTAGCTCATTAAAATCCTTATCATAAACAGCACCGCCGTTATTGCCGATATAAAAATCGGCACGCAGATCATTTCTGACAGCTTCCTCGCGCATGCTTTCCATACTGCGTCCGCTGACAAGCCCGAAAAGATTCCCCTGCTTCTGCCACTTCGCTATCGCATTTTTATCGTACTGTGAAACCAAATCGCCTAAGCGTAAAGTTCCGTCATAATCACTCGCAAATATTTTCATTGTTTTTTCCTCTTTCACACACCCTATATTTTAACATAAGAACAACTTTTTTTTAAGAAAAACGTATATCCGTGAAAATTAGACCCACAATATCATCAGGAGGTGTTACAAATGGCACAGAAAAAATACCGTCCGGGCATGAACTGCGAAAAGAGCGGCAAGTATGCTTGCTACAACAGCAAGGGTAAAATTGTCAATGATGACGTAGACATGGAAAAGGACAGAAGATTCCCCCCTGCACAAGAGGAAGGATGCTATTATCAGGAGCAGTAGTTCCTAGAGCATCATAGTCTTTCTATCCGACATCTTATCAGATGTGAGCGGATAGAAATCGGTTGTATGATTTTAGAGTCATACAACCTTTTTTATACATACGGCAATTCCATATGTTTCAATATCGTATTATGATATAATAATTCCTGAGAAAGGGATTTACAGGTAAAATACAAATGACAGAAAAGGCACTTTGGAATGAGTTTATAACGAAACACAAAATCAATAACACTGATTATACTGCATGGACATTCGGCGCAGAAGCTGATTTACTTGCTCATTTAGTGGCAACAGGTGAAAAAACCGCAACATCTTCTGCTTATCAGCTGTATGAAACAGAGAATGAACCATTGCCTAAAGCAGGCGATTACAGTGTAATTTTAGATGCTCAAAATAATGCTGTATGCGTGATTCAAATGCAGCGTATATATGTAACGGCATTTCATGATGTCAGTGTTGAACATGCATTTAAAGAGGGTGAGGGAGATAAATCTTTGGCATATTGGCGAAAGGTTCATAAAGAGTTCTTTACCGCATGCTTAGAAGAAGCCCATTTAAAATTCAGTGATGACATGAAGGTCGTATGCGAGGAATTTAAAGTTGTGTACCAAAAATAACAATGTGCTTATTCGTTAAAATTACTAAATCGTTAAAAATAAAGGCTCATTGTTTCGCTTTTCGTATCTGTTTGAACAGACAGATAAATCGCTGTATATTAACTTCGGTGAATATGCAGCTTTTTTATACTTGGGACAACAGAAAAACAGTCAATTTCCGTAAAAATCAACTGTCCTTCAGTGTTAATTATTCTAATTTACAGCCCTCTGATGAACTAGCGAAGCTTAATCATTCATCGCAAATTGAGAACGATACAAGGCCTCATAAGCACCCTTTTGAGCCAACAGCTCCTCATGGGTTCCTTGTTCTACAATATTACCGTCCTGAAGCACTAAAATCAAATCCGCATTGCGAATCGTAGACAGACGATGGGCAATCACAAAAGAGGTTCTGCCCTTCATCACATTGTGCATTGCTTCCTGCAGCATTTTCTCTAAGCGTGTATCAACCGATGAGGTTGCTTCATCCAAAATCAAAATCTGCGGATCCTTCAAAAACGCTCGCGCAATCGTCAACAGCTGCTTTTCACCCTGAGAAATATTGCTTCCTTCCTCATTTAAAACCATATCGTAGCCATCACTTAAGGTTCTGATAAAATGATGCACATTAGCGTCCTTTGCCGCCTGTATGACTTCATCCTTACGAGCATCTAAACGACCGTAACGAATGTTATCATAGATCGTACCGCTGAACAGCCATGTATCCTGCAGCACCATCGCAAATATATCACGCAGTTCTTTACGCGTCATATCTCTGATATCCACTCCGTCAATTTTGATTGCTCCGCCGTTTACATCATAGAAGCGCTCCAATAAATTGATCAACGTGGTTTTTCCGGCACCGGTCGGTCCGACGATCGCAATCATTTGTCCTGCCTTCACCTCAACGCTGAAATCCTTAATGACGGCTTCTTTGCCATAGCCGAAGCGCACATGCTCAAAGCTGACATTACCGACTGCCTTTTTTAAATGAATCGGCTCTGTCGCTTCCGCAATTTCTTCCGGCTCCTCTAATAAAATAACAATTCTGCGCATTGCGGCAAATGCCGACTGAATCTGTGCCGATAAATTCGATACTTGCGAAAGCGGATCGTTCACCTGCCAAATATAGCGGATAAAAGCCTGCAGCTCTCCGACCAAAATCGTTTTGCCGATCGCATAAATACTGCCGATCAACGCAATCGTACCGATAATCAAATAGGTGCATAAGGAAATCAACGGCGAAATCATAGAGGACATAAACTGTGCTTGAAACGCATTTGCCTGCAGTTCACTGTTGACATTTTTGAAATCATCAACTGCCTTACGCTGTCGATTATACAACAAAATCTCATGAAAGCCGCCGTAAAGCTCGGTGATCGTACCGTTTAAGCGACCTAAGGCATCCTGTTGGGCATTGAATTTTTTCTGTGAGCGATGAACGATCCACTGTGTTATGAGTAAAGCAAGCGGTACAAGCATCATCGCAATCAACGCCATCTGCGCATTGATCTGCCACATCATAAATAATGCCATACAAAGCGTTAAAGTACCCTGCAGAATATTCATAAAGCTCTGTTGAAGGGCATTTGATAAGGTATCCACATCATTAGTAATCACACTTAAAATATCTCCGTATTTATGATTATCAAAATATCGAATCGGTAAGCGGCGAATTTTTAACTGCAGTGCATCTCTTAAATCGTGCATCGCGTTTTGAATCGCATTTGTCAGTGTATAGATTTCAACGACTTGTGAAACGGTTTTAATCATATAAAGTCCGAGTAATACAACGAGTGTTTCAAAAATCACATCAAAGCGCACGGCGCGCTGCGCCATCACGTCCTCAATCAAGCCCGAGGTGATACTTCCCTCAACACTCGGGGCAATCGCTAACGTAAGCGTTGTAATAAAGACCATTAAAATTGCGGTAACATATCCCCATTTGTAAGGAGCGATAAACGGATAAAGCGTTTTACGCATCGCCTTCAGCTTTATTTTCTGTTGTTTCATAGCTTCAGCTCCTCCTCACTTAACTGCGAGGCCGCTATTTCATAATAGATGGAACAGCTCGCTAATAATTCACGATGGGTTCCGCATCCGACCTGCTTGCCCTCATGTAATACGATGATTTGATCTGCATCCATGATTGTCGCAATACGCTGGGCAACGATCATCGTGATTGCCTCTTTGGTTTCAGTCGCCAATGCGCGTCTCAGCTTCGCATCAGTCTTAAAATCAAGCGCTGAAAAGGAATCATCAAATACATAGACCTTCGGCTTGCGTACCAGTGCCCTGGCAATCGAAAGGCGCTGCTTCTGCCCGCCCGAAAGATTTGTCGCTCCTTCGGAAAGATATTCGTCAAAGCCGTTTGGCTTTTCGCTGATAAAATCATAAGCCTGTGCGACCTTGGCCGCATGAATGATTTCTGCCTCTGAGGCATCCTCTTTACCGAAGCGAATATTATCCGCAATCGTTCCTGTAAATAAATTAGCCTTTTGCGCAATCATACCGATCATAGAGCGCCATGAGGTCAAGCTTAAATCACGCAAATCAATACCGTCAATCAATATTTGCCCCTGTGATACATCATAAAAGCGCGGCAATAAATTGATCAGCGTACTTTTGCCCGATCCGGTACTGCCGATAAAGGCAATTTTTTCACCCTTATGCACCTCAAAGCTGATATCCTTTAACACAGGCTCTTCGCCGTCAGGATATGCGAAGGTAACATGGTCAAAGCGTATTGTTGAAATATCATCAAGCTTGATTCCGTCCTTCACTGCTTCAATACTTGTATCGGTCTTTAAAACAGCCTCAATACGATGAGCAGATACAGCAGCACGCGGATACATCATAAACACCGTACAAAACAACATCATTGAAAACATCGCATGAAACAAATACTCATTAAACGCAATCAGCTGTCCGACCGGAAGCGCACCGACATCAATGAGTCCTGCCGCAATCCAGTAAATTCCCATAGAAGCCAAATTCATCAACAGGAAAAAGATCGGCTGTGTAATCATCATCAGCTTAAACAATCGCTTGGAATAACGCATAAAATCTTTATTTTTTTCATCAAAACGAGCAGCTTCATGCGCATCATTATTAAAAGCTCGAATTACCCGAATTCCTGTCAAGTTTTCCCGGGAAATGCGATTTAATGCGTCAATCGATGTCTGTTGATGCTCAGAAATCGGCTTTGAGCTTTTCGCAACCGCAAATACTCCGATGATAATCACCGGTATTGTCGCTCCGATCACAAGTGATAACGGCAAGGATGCTCGAATCGTCATAATCATGCTTAATATTGCCATTACCGGTGTCATTAAAGCGGTACGCAATAAAACATTCACAAACATTTGGATTTGAAACGCATCATTATTTGTTCGTGTAATCAATGAGGAAACAGTGAATTGATTGAATTCATGATGGGAAAAGCTTTGTACCTTAGTAAAGATATCATTACGCATATCTCTTGTGATTGAGGTTGAAATCTTGGCGCAGCAATAGCCTAATAAAATAGTACCCGCAACGCCAAGCAAAGATATCACTGCGATAACGCCGCTCATTTGATATAAATAGGCATGATCCTGTTTTGCCACACCTTCATCGATCATTTGGGCAACGATTGTCGGTATTCCGAGCTCTACAAGCGCAAAGCCGAATACGGATATCACATTAATAACGAATAATCCCTTATATCGTTTTAAATAGGAAAGAATTAATCGCATCCTATCACTCCTTTCTTTTTAGATAAGAATATGACTGAGCAGCTTAAGCTTATCAGTCTTATATATGCTTGAAACTACATACGCATGAAACACTACAGCTGCCAGTTGATTTCCGATACACCGTGCTCACTTAAGTATGTGTTTGCCTTTGAAAAATGGCGGCAGCCGTGAAAGCCGTAATCAACGCTGTACGGACTTGGATGAGAGCTGGTTAAAACAAGGTGATTTGGATTATGCAGCAAAGACATCTTTACCTTCGCATTCCTTCCCCACAACAGAAAAACGACCGGTTCTTGTTTTTGATCGATCAATGAAATGATTTTATCGGTAAGCTGTTCCCAGCCCTTTCCCTGATGAGAATTCGCCGTTCCCTGTCTGACCGTCAACACCGTATTCAACATTAATACGCCCTGCTTTGCCCATGCGCTCAAATTACCGTGGTTAGGAATCGTACAGCCCAGATCCTCATGCAGCTCCTGAAAGATATTCACTAAGGACGGCGGCGGAGTAATTCCCTGTTGAACCGAAAAGCACAGTCCGTGCGCTTGATTGACTCCGTGATAAGGGTCTTGTCCCAATATCACTGCCTTCACATCCGCATAAGCCGTGTATTTTAAAGCATTGAATATATCATACATATTCGGATAAATCGTTCTTGTTTTATATTCATACGCTAAAAAACGCCGCAGCTGTTGATAATAATCCTTTGTAAATTCCTCTTTTAATAATTCATCCCAATCATTTCCGATATTAACCATAATAGCCTCCCAATATATGCGTTTGATTGAATCCTTTTTCCTTATCGCTTACATATGCTTTGTTTTCATACCGTTTATTCGATATGCTTTATAAAAAAGAAAATCCTCTTTGTTGAAACAAAGAAGATTATTTTTCTTGATCCGGTGTCATTAAACCGTATTTCATTACCCATTCATGGAATGTTTCCGCATCTAAGCCCTTCTCCTGAAATTCACTCCAGAATCTGCTTTTGATGACACCCTTTTCTACATAATAAATATCAGGTGTTGATGTAAACTCGGGAAACGGTTCCTTCAGCTTTTTCAATGCTTTGTCTACATCGGATTCTTTATCCAAAACCATGTTATATAATACGACATTGTGATTTTTCATATATGATTCCATCATTTTTAAGAATGTTTCACAATGTCCGCAGGTGGTCTGTGTAAAGACCAGTGCGAAATCTTCTTTATCATTCACTTTTTTCAACAGTGCATCTGCAGTAATATCAACAACCTTGCCCGGTGCAGCAGTCGTTTCGCCGCTTTTTTCACCGCCGCAGCCGCATAGTGCTAATGCCGCAAACATAAATACACATAAATATCGCTTTAGCTTCATTTATTTCACCTCAATGTATATAGTATAAACGAAATTGTAATAAAAATAAAGTCCTTTTGTTCATATCGAGTGGATTTCTTAACTGAATGAACTGTTTTATTCACTGAATGATGCCTTTTTTGCCTCCAGCTCCATCCATCGCTCCATAGTCATTTCCATATCCTGTTCCACGCTGTTTCTTTGTATACTGAGCTTTTGTAATCGCTGAAAATCGGATGCTGCCTGCTCCATTTGTATATCAATTTCAGAAAGCTTCTGTTCAAGGTCTTGAAGCCGCTGTTCCATCGACGCAAGCTCCTGCTTTTCTTTGCCTGAAAGTGAGGGAGCACGATAACGTGCGCCTTTGGCTTTTTTATCGATTGCTTCTGTTTGCGCGCATTGATTCTTTTGAAGCTGCAGATATTGAGAATAGCCGCCGATCGTTGTTGTGATGTACTTATCCGCTTGAAAAACAAAAATCGTATCACAGATTCGATCCAGAAACCAACGATCATGAGAAACTACGATCACGTTTCCGTTGAAGTCATCAAGATAGCTCTCTAAAATCTGCAGTGTCGTTATATCTAAATCATTGGTCGGCTCATCCAGCAATAATACGTTCGGAGCACTCATTAAAACACTTAATAAGTAAAGACGTCGTAATTCTCCGCCCGATAATGAGGAAACCTTCTGATAGTGGACACTGCGTGGAAATAAGAACTGCTCCAGCATTTGTGCAGCACTGAGCTTACCGTCCTTTGTTTGAATATCATCACTGATTTCCTGAATCACATCGATGATTCGCCGATCCTTATCAAGCTCATCAGCTGTTTGTTTAAAAAATCCGAGCTTGACGGTTTCACCGTAGCTGACCTCACCTTGATCACTGTTTAATTCCTTTGCCAATATTTTCAACAGCGTTGATTTGCCGCAGCCGTTTTGACCGATAATACCGATGCGTTCAAAACGCTTCATTTCATAGGAAAAGGGATGAAACAACAGCTTATCCTGAAACTGCTTACTGATACCTTGTATCGACAGCACTTGTTTTCCTAAGCGCTCAGAAATCGCAGAAAGCTTCAATGTTCCTTTTTCCTTCGGTTTCTTGATTTCATTGAGCTGTTCAAAGCGCTGCAGGCGGTCCTTGCTTTTTGTTCCGCGTGCCTGTACACCGGCTCTGACCCATTCCAGCTCCTTTTTCAAAAAACGGCGACGTTTAGCTTCCTGTATTTGTGCGGTTTCATAACGCTGCTGCTTGGCGGCAATATAGGTTTCATAGTTTCCCTCATAGCTGTAAAGCTTGCTTTGGTCTAACTCCAGCATATGATTCGTAATTCGCTCCATAAAGTATCGATCGTGTGTTACCATGAGTAAAGCGCGCGGACTCTTAATCAAAAAATTTTCCAGCCATTCGATCATATCGGCATCTAAATGGTTTGTCGGTTCATCTAACAAATACAAATCGCAGTCCTTGATTAAAGTCTGTGCCAAGGAAACACGCTTACGCTCACCGCCGGAAAGCTGTGCTATTTTACGTTCATATTGATAAATGCCGAGCTTGCCCAAAATCGCCTTTGCCTCATATTCCGATGTATCGCTGTGTGGATTGCTTTGCGCAGTTGATAAAACCTGTTCCAATATCGTAAGCGTATCATCTAAGGAATCCGCTTGGGCAAGATAAGCAATCTTTAAATCCTTTTTCTTTAACAGCTTGCCTTCCTTATAATGCTCTAAGCCTGCCAATATACGCAAAAAAGTGCTTTTCCCGCAGCCGTTGACTCCGATCAATGCCCACTTTTGTTTTTCCTCGATTGTAAAGGATACATGATCTAAAATACATTTTTCATTGTGATATTTACTTAATGCCTCAATACTTATCAGCATACCTTGCCTCTTTTCATTGAATACTTTCGATCAATGCCTTGACCTTTGCCGCATCAACGATATCATAACAGTCGCTGAATGCGCCGGTGCCGTAGGCATAGCTTACCATATCGGTTTTTGTGGTCGGATCACTGATCCATTCTTTACATGAGGAATGGATTTGATTGATACCGCATTCCTCGATTAATTCTCGTGCATTGACTGCGTTGATGCCGCTTCCTGCCAACAATTCGATTTGTTTCCCATAGCGCTCCTGCAGCTTTTTGATTAATTCGCTGCCCTGAATCGCAGTCGCCTGCGCACCGCTTGTCAGTATGCGATCGATGCCGAGAGTGATCAGCTGTTCGATTGCTTGATAGGAATCGTTACAGCAGTCAAAGGCACGATGAAAGACTGCCTGCTTGTGAAAGGAATGAATCAGCGTAAGCATTTCCTTCGTCTTATCTATATCTATGTCTCTGTTCTTCGTAAGAAAGCCAAACGCGATTCCGTCGGCGCCGTTTTCTAATAACAGCTTTGCATCTTCCATCATAACCTGAAAGTCAACAGCGTTGTAACAAAAGCCCGCGCCCCTTGGTCTTACCATTGCGATAACCTCACAATTCAGCGTTTGTTTCACTAAGCGAAGCGTACCTAAGCTCGGTGTCAAGCCACCCATAAATAAGGCGGAATTTAACTCAATGCGCTTTGCCCCGCCGCTTACTGCCGCAACCGCATCCTCATAGCTTCCGCAGCATATTTCTACTGTTCTTTTCATAGCTTTACTCCAACGGCTTTGATCTTTGTGCGACATATTCATCAATCCATGCTTGATCTGCCAATTCTCGCTTACAGCTGCCGTCGCTTTCACGTGATACACGATAGACGCTTAACGGCTGTTTTTCACTGCATACCACAACAGAAAATGTTTTGATGTTTGTGGCACAGCCCCATTCACCGTCCGCATTCATTGCGACTACAGATAAATCTCCTGCCGCACCGCGCTGCTTTCGCAATCGTTCATCAAGCTCGTTGACCGCTGCTTCACATGCCTGCTGCGGTGTCATGCCTTCCTTCATTTTACGAACGATTTCATAGGAAATACAGCCCTTCATTAAGTCCTCGCCGAGTCCGGTTGCCGCTGCGCCGCCGATTTCACTGTCCACATAACAGCCGGAACCGCAAATCGGTGAATCCCCGACTCTGCCTCTGCGCTTCATAAACAGACCGGAGGTGCTTGTCCCTGCGCACATTTGTTGCTGCGCATCCAAGCTTACGACACCGACCGTATCGTGTCCGTCATAGGGACGATCTGCCTCAGACAGCTCTTTACGACGCTTCTTATAATAATGCTTCGCCCGATCCGTCAGCATATTTTTTCGTGCAAAGCCGTTGACTGCCGCATACTTCGCAGCTCCCTCTCCGACTAACATATTATTGACCTTTTCCTTGCTTAAGGCTCTTGCGACAGAAATCGGATTGGCGAAATCACGAATTGCGGCAACAGCACCGAAATCCATTGTACTGCCGTCCATATATGCCGCATCAAGCTCAACCTCCATTTCCTCATTCGGCAAGCCGCCGTATCCTACCGATTTATAAAAAGGAAAATCCTCAACCTCTTTGATTGCCGTCTCTAATGCATCACCGCAGGAATTTTGTTCTCGCAACAGTTGTACTCCCTTTTCAACACCCTCTAATGCCATTCTCCATGTCGCTATCATGCCCCACATAGTATCACTGCCTTTCTTTTTTATCTGTATTATAGCACGTTTCAAAATCTGTGAATACTGATGATTCTGATTCCTATCTCGTTTCTGTTCTCATAGTTATCTTTTTCTTTGTCTGCTTCATTTTTTTATTTTATGATGATAAAAAATCTGTTTCATATCATGAATCACCTGTTTTTCTGTCGGTTTGTGATTATAACGAAGTCGTTTTATCTGAATTCCTTCAATTCCCTGCAGCTGTATCAATTCATCGTTGAGTTGAATCGGATAAATACGCAGATCGATAGTATCACCGTTCTCATACATGATCCAAGTGATTTCATTGATAAACGGCTTCAGTTCCTTTATGACTGCTTCCTTCGTCTCTTTTTTTATCAAAAGCTTTAACATAATACATGATTGTCGATAGCTCTCATGTAACGCTGTATCATGCAGCACAAAATGAATTTCATGGTTTAATAGGCCTTGGTGATAAAATACAGCTTCCTGTTGATTCATTGTACGCTGATGATGAATATACAATCGATAATCACTGATTTCATACAAAAACGGATGAATTCCTAAGACGGACAAGACTTGATACAGCTTACTCCATAATGGATAAGACATCTCACATTGTGCAATACACCGATCCTCTTTGAGATGATAACACATTGCACCGTCTAATAATAAAAATGAATTCGGTAAAAAAGCAGGGGAAATACATTGATTCAGCTGTGCCGGTGTTTGAGGCGAAGTGATAAAAAGCTTCATTCCTTCCTTACTGAATCGATTAAGATGATGCTGCATATAGTTGGAAAGACGTTGATTGCTTGTTAAATAGGATAAGGGTATTTCAAGCCATGTATCATTAGAAATACGATGCGGCAAATGAAGCGCATTTATTAGGAGTGCAATCAAGATACCGATCCAAGTATCAAGAATTCGATTCATCGCAAACAGCATCGGGTTTTGATCACTTCCGTGAGAAATACAAATACATAAAAAGACAACGCAGCTCAAGTACGTGCAATCCGGCTGTTTTAGCAGCACGGTAGTATAGATCAAAGGAATCAAGGCAGCGGAAACAAGTAAATAATGAAGCCATGTATCGGCATTTATTGAAAGAAATCTTATAAAATAAAGCATTCCCATACCGGCGATACCGCCGATCAAGGTCGCAATCATTCTGTTTCTGCCCTTTGTTACGGAATCCGAAAGCTCTCTTTGCATACAAAGTATTGCCGCAATCGCTGAATAAAAAGGAATGCCTCCCCCTCTCAACAGATCAATCATAAAACAAAGAAATACAGCCGCTGCGCTCTTTATCATTCTCATCCCGATTTTCGGCATTATCTTATCACCTTCCGGCAGTATTATATCATAAAGCTTAAAGCTTCATCATAAAATAGAAAAAGGAAGTGATAAAATGGATGCTTGTGTGACTAAAATAAAGGAAGAAATTGCGAAGCTGGAGGGACAGCGGGTTGATATCGTTTATCATCCGCATTCAACGTATCGTATGATCAAACAAGGCGATGCGAAGGTTACGGCATTATTTCATCATTTTTTTGAGGTCGAGGTGGATACCAAGGAATACGGTACCTATAAGACAACGATTACGTATTTAGACGTTTATACAAAAAGCTGTGTGATTTCCGCACATAAAGAAAATCAGCCCGAAAGCTGATTTTTATTATCGTTTCCATCGCAGATATTTTGTCGTAGAAAGGAAGGAGCCTAAAATTCCTACCAGCATACCGGTTATCACCAATATGCCGATGATTTCAAATACAAACGGATTGATCGGCTGGAATGCGAACACATTGCTGAAAAGCTGTCCGCCCATTGCCTTATACAAGTAAGAATAACCGAAATAAGCACCGATACAAGGCAGGACAGAGCCTAATAACCCGATAATCATGCCTTCGATCATAAACGGTGTTTTGATAAAGCTGTTGGTAGCGCCGACGTTTCGCATAATGGATATTTCGTTTGTGCGTGCATAAATGCCCATCTTGATTGTATTGCTGATTAAGAAGATTGCTAAAAAGCCCAGTAATCCAACAAAGATGATGATTCCGCTGCGCACTGTATTCAGCATTGAAATCAGCTGTGAAATACTGTTGCCGCCGTACATCGCATCATCTACGATATCTAATGAAATAATGGCTTCACTGATCGCTGCAATATTATCAGGATCACTGACACTGACAAAGAAAGCGTTATGCAGGGGATTGTTTTCTCCCTCGTAGATGGAGAAAATTTCACCCTTTTCTGCGATCCACAGTTTCAGCTCGTTCTCCTTGCTTGACAGCTCTGCTTCTTTGACCCCTTCGATTGCTTCTATTTCAGCCTTTGCAGCCTGAAGCTGTTCCTCACTCACAATATTCTCACCCAATACGGCATGAATACGAATATCATCCTCAATATGGTTGGTAAAGCCGCTGACATTGCCGGCAATCATCAAAAATGCGGCAAGCAGAACTAATGTCACCATAACCGCTGAAGCTGCCGATAAAGTCATGACAAGATGCCTTACAAGACTTTTTACGGCAGATCGCATATGAAACGGAATGCTTTTGAAAAATTGTATCATATATCTGTCTTACCGCCTTTCTATTTTATTACCCGAAGAATTTCTCCGGTCGCTCTCGACAAGGTGTATACCCTCTTGATGCACAGCTTGTAGATTGAGAACGCCATCCGCAGCCCCAAGCAAAATCTGCACCGCGTGAGAATTGTGCCACTGCAGCTTCTACTGACATATTTCCAAGGTTAAATACCTCAACATGACAATGCGGCCCGGTACTGTTGCCGGTATGTCCTACCGATGCGATTCGCTGTCCCTGTGAAACAGCCATACCCGGGGAAGCTAAGAAATTCTCTTGTGCTAAATGGAAGAAGGAAATCGCATAGGTTGTACCGTTGACCGATCCGATCATATGAATTGTATTCCCGCCGCCGGCCGGATAACCGACCCAGTTACCCAAGAAACCGTTTGTTGTCGGAATCGGGTTATTCGCATATACGATAACACCGCCGATAGGCGCATATACCGGTGTTCCGATAGATGCCGCAAAATCCTTACCCGGATGGAAGCCTCCTCCGGGATATGCCCACGTACCGGCAGAAACATATGCCTTCTGTACCGGAATGATCCAGCCGTTGCTTTGCTCATAATTGAAATTTGCCGCATCAACACGCGCAATTTGACTTTGAATTGCCTGCTGTGCACTTTCTGCACTTCGCATTTTCTCTATCAAATCTGCTTCCTGTTTCAAGTATTCGCTCTTCAGCGCTTCCTGAGCTGCTTTTGCCTCAACTACTACAGCTTTATTATCTTCATTTTCCTTTTTTGCCGCTTCTTGATCCTTTTTCAAGCGTTCCTGTTCCTCTTTTTGCTGATCGAGCTTTGCTTTATCAGCCTCCAGTGCTTTTATTTCATCCTGGTCGTTTTCTGTGATACGGGCAATACCGTCCACAATACGTACCATATCTACAAGGTCCTTTGCCCCCATGATAAACTCAACATAGGCATTTGTCCCGATAGAGGCCTGCTCACTTCTCATGCGATCCTTTATTTGATGATCGCGAAGCTCGATATCGGCTTCAGTCTGCTTGATTTCTACTTGAAGCTGCTTAATAACACCTTGAATTTGTTTGATTGCCGCTTCATTTTTAGCAATCTGAGCATCCAATTTATCAATAAGCGCTTGATTTTTATTAATTTCACTTTGAAGTGCATCAATATTTCCCTTCAAGCGTTCTATTGAGGAATTGATGCCGGCAACTTGACCGCTCAAAGACTTATTTTGTTCACTCAGCCAGTTACGATAACGATTGCAGAGTGCAGTTGTTTCAGAATCCTTATTATATTTTTGACATACGGAATCGTAATAGTCTTGATTATTCGCAAAATCCTCCGCATGTACAATATCACTCGCATACGGCATCATACATACCAACGCAAATACTGTCATCAATGCTGTTAATTTCTTTTTCATCGTTTCCACCTCAAATATTTAGATACTGCCATAAAGCTTCCGAGCATCCCGACAAAGACACCGCAGCCCAACAATATATAACAGATCTGCAGCGCAAACGGATATACCTCCTGCATTATGAGCATATTGGACAAAAACTGTCCGTTTAAAATATCATACAAATAGCTGTAGCCGAAATAAGTCAAAATACACGGCAGCACTGCTCCGATAAAGCCGATTGCCAAGCCCTCAATAATAAACGGTACGCGAATAAAGCCGTTGGTAGCTCCGACATTACGCATAATAGCGATTTCGGTACTGCGGGCATAAATCGTCATTTTGATCGTATTTGAGATCAAGAACACTGCCAATAGACTTAACGCGCCGACAAAGATGAAGCCGCCGTTACGAATTGCTTTAAAAAGCTCCACCATTACCGAGACCCCGTCACCGCCGTATTCTGCCTTATTGATTCCCTCTGTTGCATTCAAGGTAGCCGTTACCGGCTCAATATCCTCCGGTGCTGCAGTTTCGATGATGAATACATCACGCATCGGATTCGCATCACCTTCCTCATACATACCGAAAATTTCGCTGTTTTCCTCTTTCAGCTTCGCAAGCTCCTGATCCTTGCTGGAAAACTCCACACTCTTTACACCGGGAATGCTTTCCACCTGCCCCTGCAGCTTAGCGATATCATCCTCACCCTGTACCGCATCAATAGATACATGGATTCTGAAATCCGATTCTATATTCCTTGTAAAGCTTGAAATATTTCCCGTCAGCAGCATAAACATCGCCATTAAAATCAAGGTCATCGTTACTGCCGAAATCGCAGAAAAAGCGGTTGCGCTGTGGCGAACCAATCCCTGTATTGCCGATTTGGTATGATAAGGCAATAAACGGAAAAATTTAATCATGGTGGATATACCCGCCCTTCTGAATATCAGCTACGATATATCCTTCCTCCAATGCAATCGTACGTTTTTTATTCATATCAACCAAGTTGGCATCATGTGTAACCATTAAAATCGTTGTATTTTCCTCCTGATTGATCTTTTCAAGCAATTCCATAATTTCCTGACTTTTTTCAGGGTCAAGGTTTCCTGTCGGCTCATCCGCAATCAAAACACGCGGGCTGTTAGCGATAGCACGCCCGATTGTTGCACGCTGCTGCTGACCTCCGGAAAGTTCACGCGGAAAAGATTTCGCCTTATCCTCTAAAGAGACAAGCTCCAATATTTCGCGCACACGGCGGCGAATCGTAACCTTATCAAGGCCGATGACCTGCAGCGCAAATGCGATATTCTCGAATACGGTCAACTCAGGCAACAAACGGAAATCCTGAAATACGACGCCGATATTACGGCGATACAAAGGAACCTTAGAGTGACGAAGCTTGCCTACATCCGTTCCGGCAACGACAACACGGCCGCTTGAGGGAATCAGCTCCCCGTCCAACAGCTTAATCAGTGTTGACTTTCCGCTTCCTGTAGGACCGATAATATACACAAACTCGCCCTCTTCAATATATAAGTTTACATCACGCAATGCGTGAACACCGTTTTTAAATGATTTTGATACGTTTTCCAGTAAGATCACGTATACCCCTCCTCGCTTGCCACTTAATATTATAACATAGAAAGCAGTAAAAGTTTATGAAATTTCTTAGGTAATTTTACCCAAAAGCATAAATTTCACGGTGCTTATCGGCTCCTGAAAGAAAATAACGACAATAGAGCGAGAATACGGATATATTCAATCATTCAAACTGCATATTATCGGCTGTATCTACATAGGGTATCAACGCCCTTTCAAGAGTATCGGCTTGCGTATGTTCACAAAATAAAAAACGGACCGAAATCCGCTTCTTAAATCATGCCTTTAACGCTTTCGCTTAGTTGATTTTTTATCCGGCCACAGCAGCAACATACCGATAAAGATAAATCCGAACGGCCAATAATGCACAGCTATGTAATTCAATCCAAGCATCACCATTTCAAAATCAAAGCTCGGCTTGATGATCAAAATAAGACCGCTGACGATTAAAATAATTCCTGCGCGCTTACGCATATCCCTCACTTCCTTTTTTTCATTATAGCGGGACTGCTTGAAAAAACTTGTCAAAAAAGCACTTCGCAACAGCATCATCGCTTGGAATATCCGATTTCATCTATCCATATTATCTATCAATCGATGCATTTCTCAACCACCATATCATTCCCATACAATGAACGATATCGCTAAGCACATGTTCAGAAGAATCAAAAAGCGCCTTGTTTCAAATAAAAAAATGCACTCATTTCCTGTTTAAGAAACAAGGGCATTTTCACTCATTTAAAATTCAACTTTTTCTAAATCACTGTAATTGATTTCTGTTGGTGTTTCTCTACCAAATAGAATCGTTAATACTACGGCTGTTTGAGTTTCGTTGTTCAATTCCTCAACCGTACCCTCAACACCGTCAAATGCACCTGATAAAATCTTCACGCGATCACCGACCGCAAAGTCTACATTTACTCTGCGCTCACTCATACCGAGACGTCTCAGGATGGATTCCATTTCATCCTCAGCAACCGGGAACGGCTTCGCTCCGCCGCCGCTGGAGCCGATAAATCCGGTAACACCCGGAGTATTACGGACAATATACCAAGCCTCATCAGTCATAATCATCTCAACAAAGACATAGCCGGAAAAAAGGTTCTTTACCTTTTCAACCTCTTTACCGTTTTTATATTCAATCTCTTTTTCCTCTGCGACAATTACCCGAAACAAATAATCCTGCAGGCCCATCGTTTCCATACGACGCTCCAAGTTTTCCTTTACTCGGTTTTCATGTCCGGCATACGTATTAACTACGTACCACTCTTTATTACCTTCAGCCATAAGCTTCCTCCTAAATTCCTACAAACTTCAGGAAGCCTGAAGCTATGATTTCGCATACGGTAAAAAATAAGGCAAAAGCAACCGTAAAGAATATAACCTTACCGCTGTTTTCCATTAAGTCCTTACCCTTCGGCCAACGGATTCTGCTGATTTCCGAGCGAATCCCTGCGATGCTGAACCACTTCATGAACATCACTCCTTACTTCGTTTCTTTATGCAGCGTATGACAGCCACACTTCTTACAATATTTCTTCAATTCTAAACGCTCTGCATGCGTTTTTTTATTTCGATGTGTTGTATAATTGCGTGATAAGCATACGGTGCAAGTCAAGATTACTTTATCATTCATTGGCAAACACCTCACCTTTGCCTAATAACTTTATCACAAACTTACTCTTTAGTCAATTAAAGCTTTTGATTTCCGCACTTTCGTCAGGATATATTCCACTTGACGCATATTTATATGAAGAATTGCGGCAATATCACGATAGCTGTATCCGCTCTGATGCAGCAAAACTGCTCGCTGTTCAATCGGATGCAGTTCAACCAACAGCTTTTTCATCACATATCGATATTCTTCCTTATGTAATGTATAGACTCCTTCCAGAGTAATATCATCATTTACGACCATATCCATAAAGGTGTTATTGTTTGTATCGCCCAAGCTTGAATCAAGCGATAAGGTTCTGCGTTCAATGCTTCCGACCATCGTTCTGTAGTAATGACGGCGATAATTAATGATCAAATGATAAAACAAGCGATGATAAAAGGTTCGAAAGGCGGTATTTCGATCATTGCGATACGCATAAACAGCCTTCATGATCAATGCCTGCGCATCATTTAAACAATCACTGCCGAATAATCTGTATTCCTCACGAAACAAATAGCGGTGAAGCATTTTTACGCTGTATTTATAGTATTTATTTAACAGCTTTTCCAAGCTGTCCTCATCCATTTGATAGATCATATACAACAGTTGATAATCATTTTCACTGTTATATGAATCCATTGCTTCCTCCTGTTATTTCAGGGGATGGCGTTGTGAATATATTTCATAAAGCAATACTGCACAGGCAACCGAGGCATTCAAAGAGGTTACACTGCCCGCCATCGGTAATGCAATCGCATAATCGCAATGCTTTCTTACCAGCGGTGAAATACCGAACCCCTCCGATCCGATTACCAATACTAAGGGAACATCATATTGTCCTTGTCGATAATCCTGTGCATTTTTTGCATCAGCTCCGACAACCCAGAACCCCTGTTTTTTCAATTTCTCCAGTGTCTGAGAAAGATTGCTTACAACCGCAACCTTTACTGTATCTATAGCACCGGTGCTTACCTTGGCAACTGTCGGTGTCAAGGTAACGCTTCGATGCTTGCCCAATATGATTCCATCTGCGCCGACACAATCTGCCGTTCTTAAAATTGCCCCGAGATTATGGGGGTCTTCTAAGCCGTCAAGCATGATAAAAAGCGGCGTTTTCCCTTTCGGTACGGCTGCTGTTAAATCATCGATATCATAAGTGCGATAATCATCGATTTTAGCCGCAATACCCTGATGAGTATCATTACGCAATAACGCATCCATTTTCTTTTTTGTGAGTGAGCGAACAGAAATGTTTCGCTCCTTTAGGATACGTTGAATTTCTTTGTCTTTAAACGTATCGGAAACAATCACCTCATATACCTTCTTATCGGCAGAAAGTATTTGTCTGACTACATTTTTTCCATAGACATATTGTGTCATTTACGTTCTCCTATTCGTTGAATTTCAGCCCATAATGCTTCTAAGCGCACAGCTTCTTGTTTCAGATACAGATAACCGATGACTGTCTCCAGTCCGGTTGCCATACGATATTCCATAATATTGGCATTTTTCGCATGACTTTCACATTTCGCATTGCGGCCGCGCATAATCACGGCTCGCTCCTCATCAGTGAAAAACTGTTCCTCAAGTAAAGCAATCACGATCTTGGCCTGTGCCCGTGCGCTGACCCAAGCCACGCTTTTTTGTTGCAGGATTTTGGGTTTCTGCCAACCTTGCTCAATCAGCAGTTCCCGTACCCATAAGGACATCACGGCATCTCCGATATATGCCAATGTCGTAGCGTTTATTTCCTTCACATCCATTTACAACAAACCTCTTTGTGTTAAACGGTTTCGATATTCATCTGCTTTCGTAAAATCACGCTGTGCTTTTGCCGCTTCCCATTCCGCAAAAAGCCGGTGATCCTCATCGCTGAGCTTTATTTCCTCAAATGCGATGCCCAATACATGCAGCATACGCTTCAGTGCTGTTGTTAAAGTCGCGATTGCTTCAAAGTCTGCTTCTTTTTTGCGAAGCGCATTGTTTAGTTGCTTGCAGGCTTCAAATACAGCCGCAAACGCATTCGGTGTATTCAAATCATTGCGCATTGCGTCAAGAAACTGCGTATATACCTCTGAGCTTGGGTCGCTCGTTTCGTTTTTGTTGTTTCGCCCCAAGCATATCATTGCTTGCTTCAAGGTATTTAATGCCTTCATTGATTCCTTGCGTGCAGTTTCAATGCTTTCCTCGTTAATGTTCAGCGGGGCGCGATAATGAGCCGAAAGCATCATCCATCGCATCGTATTCGCTCCGATTTTTTCAATCATATCCTTGGCCCATACTACATTGCCTAAAGACTTTGACATCTTTTCTCCGTCGATATTCACCATGCCGTTATGCACCCAGTAATTCGCAATCGATGTGTGGTATGCAGCCTGTGATTGGGCAATTTCATTTTCATGATGCGGGAATTTTAAATCCATACCGCCGCCGTGAATATCAATCAGATGCTTTTGAAACTCTCGCTGAATCATTACGACACATTCCGTATGCCAGCCCGGTCTGCCGATTGACCAAGGGGATTCCCATTGTATGCCTTCCTCGGTTTTTTTCCATAAAGTAAAATCAAGCGGATTTTCCTTTTTGGTATTTTCATCAATACGTGCACCGACCTGTAAATCCTGAATCTGTTGGTTTGATAAACAGCCGTAGTCAGTCACAGCGGAAACGCGGAAATACACATCTCCGTCTACTGCATAGGCATAGTTGTTTTTCACTAATAAATCGATAAAGTCAATGATTTCATCCATTGTCTGTGTAACTCTCGGACAAGCATCGGGCGTATCGGCATGAAGCTGCGTTCTGACCTTTTGATAGGCCTCGATAAAACGCTCGCTGACTTCCTTTTCCGCTACCTGAAGCTCTTTTGCCTTATTGATGATTTTATCGTCTACATCGGTATAATTGCTGACAAAACGAACCTTGTACCCTAGTTCTTCCAAGGTCTTTTTCAATGTATCAAAAACAATGATCGGGCGGGCGTTTCCCACATGTGCATCATTGTATACGGTCGGTCCGCATACATACATGCTGATTTCATTTTCAATCAGCGGTTGTATTGTCTCTATTTCATTGTGCATGCTGTTGAACAGCTTCATAAGCAATCGCCCTCCCGTTTTTTAATATGTTCAGTTAAATCAAGTCTTTTCTGTTTGTATTAGTATAGCAAGTTTCCCATGAAAAGGCAAATAGATTCCTAATGCGGAAACGCTGTTTGATTGTCGGGGATTTCTGATTATCATTTATAAATATGCAGAATCAGCGGAAGGGTTCAGGATTTGATTGATTCAAGAACCAAATAAAAAGCTGTGATGGTAAGCAAGCGCTTCGTACACAGCCCTGTTTCTCAGCATTAGAATATTTTGATACTGATCATATAATAATCTGATACTGTTTTCTAACAGGTATCCTTAAAAAGAAATGGAATCAATAAAGGTTGCAGGATAGTCCATGTTGCTTAAGCGCTTCGTGATTGCCTGTTCATCTGTTGCAGTATCATCATAATCAACGCATAATAAGCGACTTTTTAAATTCAAGGAAACACTTCGTACTCCGGGAATTTCATCTAACTGACGCTTGATGGTGCCTTCATCATGTGTATCTAACGGTTGATCTAACGCATATTGTATACTTATCACATTAATACCTCCTGTATACAGTATTTCCGCTATCGCTGAAATTATGTAGGAAACCACCAATCTCCGACAAAGACGAGGTCACTTAGCTTATCGTTATTTCCTTGCTTAGCACAACCGTTATCTTACTTTACTAATCTAAAATATAGATATCTTTTCCTCTATTGTATTTACTATATATTTTTACAGCTAATATTCTCTCAAGTATAACGTATCATTTATCTTAGAGGCTTGATGAAACACCAACCGCAGACACTCCTCTTTCACCCACAGCGAGGTACGATAATACAGCATATCACTTTCTTTCGTTACATAGTGAACTAAAAAAGTATTTACGTCGACCTGCATGAATTCATAATTATAAACCGTTATATCTCTGTCCCTCGTACATTGCATCAACGATTCGATTACTTCCGATTTATGAATCATGGCCCCCGATTTACCGAATTCCTTAAAGTCAGGGTGCAATGTCATATTCAGCCAATTTACATCATTCATATATTGAAGCTGAAAAAAGCTTTTCTCCAACCGTAAGATTTCGTTTTTCATACCGATCACCTCATTCTCAAAACAATCAACATAAAATTTCGTTCTCTAAAGATAAAATTTCCGTATCCTTTCCATATCGAACTTCGCAAACAAAAGAAAAGCCCTTTATCCAAAGGCTTCAATCACTGTATGGTGCAGACGATGAGATTTGAACTCACACGAGCATACGCTCACTACCCCCTCAAAGTAGCGTGTCTGCCATTCCACCACGTCTGCATAGGAATAACTACCCGTATATCATATCGTATTTTGATAAAATAATCTATCTTTTTTTGAAAAAAAGTGTAAAAATCTATTAACATCACTGCTTCATCAGCGACAAGTCTTCGCTTCGTCCCTTCCTGTATTTAAGAAAAGAACTCCTGTACCCAATACTTAGAATCACCGTAGCCGTGAATTCCGATGCAGATTCTTGTGAACTCCGGACGCAAAATATTCGCACGATGCGCAGGCGAATTCATCCAATCCTCAACAACCTCTTTCGCAGTTTTCTGTCCTCTGGCAATATTCTCACCTGAGGAGCGATAGCTTAAACCGTAATCACCGTAAATCGTATAACATGCCTTGCCGTTCGGTCTTGTATGCGAATAATTCACCGCAACCTCTTGCGCCCTTAAATAAGTCACATTATGAAAATCGCCCATCTCCAAACTGAGGGAGCGCAAACCGTTTTCTGCCCGCACCTGATTCACCAAATCAGCGACCTGTTGAATCTGATACAACTCATAATTACTGTAAGAGGCAGACGGAATATGAACCACATCATCCATTTTTACCTCTGCAGGAGTTGAAGGCTGGTAACGATAAGCGGATGCTGTTGAAGTGGTCTGCTTCGGTTCAACAAACACCGTGAGCGCATGTCTTGCCTCATTACCGCTGTTATCCGTTACGCGGCAATTAATATACTGATTCCCGCTCTTGGCCGTATTCACCTTATCACATTTCAGCTTTTCTTTTAAGCTTTCACTGTTTGTTTCATTATCCGTAAGCGTTTTTATCACCTTGGCCAAGGTATCCTTGTTCCATGAAAAAGAAGCATTCTGCTTTAAGGTCATCGAAGTAAGCTCCAATCTGGGCGGTGTTGTATCCTGTACGATTACCTTCAGACTCATATCCTCATTAAAATGAACCGCATATTCACCAAGCTTATTCACATCCACATCGGAACGAACGGTAAAACGATTCTGCTTACCGTCACTCAGCTCATGACGATTCTCCAATAAATATTTATAAGGATCAAACTCCTCCTGCGATCCGATTTCTATTCGGACCTCATTCTTTTTCAATGAATAGCGTGCATCATAATCATAAGGAAAAAAGGAATCGGCGCGCATGAAAAGAAGCAACAGTACGATACAAGTCAATACTTTCCCTTTCATTCAACCAACTCCTTGAACATTTACCTTTAGTATACCACGAATGGCGCAATTATTTCCAATAATTCAGTATAGAAAAAGAAATCTTTGCTTAACATGTGTAGTAAGATGTCGTATAATGATGAAGAAAAAGAGGTATCGATATGAAAGAGCTCATATTTTTTGATGTAGATGATACATTGGTAGACAGTAAAACACATAAAATTCCCGAAAGTACCTTAGCTGTTCTGCAGGAAATGGCAGAATATTATGAAATCGGAATAGCGACCGGAAGATCACTTTCCACGTTACTGGAAAACGGTGTTGCGAACTCCTTTGCGTGGTCTGTATATGTTTGTAATAACGGTCAGCTAGTATATGATAAGGATCATACAGTGATTTATTCGGCAAGCCTGTCAAATGATATCGTACAAACGATCATTGAAACCGCCCGAAAGCATCAAGAGCCGTTATTGGCAGGCACACCCGAATGGTATCAAATCGGTACACCGAATCAAAATCAAATGATTGCCCACAGTTTTTTTCATTTAGATATCCCGAAACAAACCTTGCCGAAGGATGCTGATGTTTATATGTTCGTTGCCTTCGGTGCTTCCGACAGTGATTATGATAAATATCGCAGTATCTCAGGGATTCAGGTTATGCGGGGACAATCTAATTATTGTGATATTATTGCTGAAAACAGCGGTAAGGATGTAGGAATCAAGGAAGCCTTAAGGCTGTTTCATCAATCGACCTATATAGCCTTCGGCGACAGTAACAATGATATCACAATGCTGAAAAACGCTCGTTATGCGATCGTTATGGGACAAGGCAGTGAAACAGCGAAGGCAAATGCCGATTACATCACAAAGCCTGTCTATGAGGATGGAATCGCTTATGCTTGGAAGCACTGTCCGCTGTTTCAAAAGCATCAGTTATAAACAGCCTGTAATAAAAAAGGCGGTACAAAACAAAAGTAAATGAGGTAAGCATATGACAAAGAAAGATTATCGGCGCATTGTTGTTAAGGTAGGATCCTCTACCTTGACCCATGCACAGGGCGGATTGAATCTGCGGCGAATCGATCGCTTGGCAATGGTTCTTTCCGATATTAAAAACAGCAATCATGAGGTGATTCTTGTATCAAGCGGCGCAGTAGCTGCCGGAGCAGCCAAATTGGCACTGAAAAAACGACCGCAGCTGATGAAGGAGAAACAGGCTGCCGCCTCTATCGGTCAATGTGAATTGATGTTTCTTTATGATAAATTGTTTTCACAATACGGACAAATCGTATCACAGCTGTTACTAACCAAAACGGTTCTTACCAATGAGATACTGCGTGAAAACGCGACCAATACACTGAGTACGCTGTTGTCCTACGGTGTGATACCGATTGTTAATGAAAATGACAGTGTTGCGGTAGATGAGATCGCATACGGCGATAATGATACGTTATCTGCTGTTACCGCAAGCATTATTCAGGCTGATTTGCTTATTCTGTTGAGTGATATCGACGGTTTATTTGATGATGATCCGTCTGTGAATCCGCATGCCGAATTAATCAGCGAGGTGCGTTGCATTGATGATTCGATTTCGAGGCTGGCAAAGGACAGCAGTACAAAGGTCGGTACCGGCGGGATGATCACAAAGCTTCAGGCAGCACAAATTGCGATGGATAATCATATGGACATGATTATTGCCAACGGTGATAACCCTGATATTCTTTATGATATTTTAAACGGTACTGCGCGCTGTACAAGGTTTATCAACGATTAAAAACGCATTCTCAAAAACATGCGGCCGATCGCTTCAGCTTAAGTAAGGATAAAGGTTATATAGGTAAGCGGTTTTAGTATAACGACGATAATCGACAGGACAGATAGCTCATACCATAATATCGTAGAATGATAAATCAACACAAATCAAAAGGAAGGACAAGTATGCAGGAATGAACGCAGAGCTTTTGCGGTAACAGTTGAAGCTTGCCCGCATTCTTCGGCATATCGGTAAACATATGGAATTATTGACACAGGCAAAGGCCATCAAGGCCGCAGCTTTTCAAATCGCTAATGCAGGCAGTGAACAAAAAAATCAGCTGTTATCGGCAATCATTGAGGAACTCAAGGAACACACTGATAATATCCTAAGCGCAAACAAACAGGATATTCAAACGGCAAGAGAGGCCGGTCAAAATGAAAACCGCATCGATCGCATGCTGCTGAATGATACACGTATCGAGGCAATGATTACCGGTATTCAACAGGTCATTTCATTAGCGGATCCAATCGGTGATATCATTCCCTTCAATACCTTAGAAAACGGCTTACGGATTGCACAGATGACAGTACCGTTAGGTGTTGTCGGTATGATTTATGAGGCTCGTCCCAATGTAACGGTGGATGCTGCCGTTCTTTGTTTAAAAAGCGGCAATGCGGTATTTTTAAGAGGCAGTAAGGATATTATGAAAACCAACCTTGCATTGATTGCCTGTATGCAGCGCGCATGTGTAACAAGCGGCTTCGATAAGAATATCATTCAGTTTGTGGAAGACCCCACTCATGAAGGCGCAGAAGCATTTATGAGACTTCACGGCTATCTTGATGTGCTGATTCCGCGCGGCGGTGCCAAGTTGATTGCGGAATGTGTGGAAAAGGCAAGCGTCCCGCTGATTGAAACGGGAACGGGCAACTGTCATATTTATGTTGATCGATCGGCGGATTATGATAAGGCAGCAGCTATTATTTTAAACGCAAAAACACAGCGTACAAGCGTATGCAACGCATGTGAAAGCCTTCTGCTTCATCAGGACAGTGTGAAGCCGTTCGCGGCGAGATTGATTCAGCTGTTAAAGGATCATAATGTAACGATTCACGGTGATGCAATCATTCAAGAGGTGGACAGTGATGTAATCGGTGCTGATGAAAAGGATTACGCAAAGGAATATTTGGATATGGAGCTTTCGATCAAAACAGTGAAGGATGTAAATGAAGCGATCGCGCATATCAATCGTTTTTCAACCCATCACAGCGAAGCGATCATTGCGGAGAATACCAATGTCATTATGCAGTTTTTGGCCGAGGTGGATTCTGCCTGCGTGTATGCGAATGCCAGCACTCGTTTTTCCGACGGCTTTGAATTCGGCTTAGGTGCTGAAATCGGAATCAGCACACAAAAGCTTCATGCCAGAGGACCGATGGGGCTAAAGGCCTTAACGACAACGAAATATATTATTCGAGGTAACGGACAAATTCGTAAATAAAGTTTATTAAAGCTATGAAAAAAGACGAGCTAAGGACAGCTTATGATGTTATCGGCTTTCCTGTACTCGTCTTTTCTTGTGCCTTGATGATGATTCAATAATCGTATCAACAACTCAGTTATGCTTCCTATATTTCACTTGCTTCCTTTTCGGATTTCTTTATTAATGTAAGCGCATGTTGAATCACCCTTTGTACTTCATCGGCTGTTTCCGTATGAAAATTGAGAAAGATTGCCGATGCAGGCTCGCTCAGCGCAAACACCTCATTGTCTAACAGATGAATACGGCAATCGGCATCACCGTATAACGGATAACGGCGTTTTTTCATATCCTCTAAAAAATACGAATGCTTATGACATAAGCCGCAAGGCTTTTTTGTTTCCTGATGACAAGTGTGAATCACACAGTATTCGCTCAGCATCAATTCCTCACGCCCATAGCCATATGTGATAAATGCACCCTTTTGATGATATCGTTGATAAAAGGCTTGTTTCAATGCCGCTGCCTGTTCCCTGTTGCATTCATTCGATAAAATGATTGCCTTCACTCCGAGTGAGAATAAAAATGCTGCGGCATAGGAATTCGTACAGTTCATAAAATGCTCTGCGATGCTGTCATGTTCCGTACAGCCGCTGATTTCACATGCCATAACAGGGGCCTTAGGATACGCTTCCTTCATAACTCGTTTACCGTAATACCCCAGCTCATTATATGACTTTTTCATGCGTTCAAACAAGAGCTGTTCCCCGTAAAGCTGCACTTGAAACGCTGCGGCCGCTTTCAGTTGTTCCTCATTTATCACCTTTATAAACAGTCCGGAAATCGGTGTACATAAAGGCTGTCTTTGATAAGCTGATATGCCGCGGTTCAAACATGCAATGCGCTGCTCATACAGCTTTGATAATACCGTTCGACGCATCGCATTGAGCTCCTTGATCGGCATCGTACAGTTATCATCCGCATCGATATGAATCGAGTCACAATAAAAAATCGTATCCTTGGTTTTATTCAGTTGTTGAAAAATACGCTCTTTGCTTAGCGGTGTTTTCAGTGCCGCTTCTACTAAAGCTTCACTAACTGCCTCACAGGTATGTCCTAAATCATCATTTACACGCAGCACTGCCGGCTGATTCATTCGTAACTCGAAATTCATCACAACGCCGACTCTGCGCTCGCCCTGTTCATAGCTTTTCCGTAATTCCTCGAGCTGTATTTTATCACTGGTCTTTACCACTCGACTGTGCTTCGGTACATAGCCGTCAACCTCTACCTCAACAATGCTCCCCGCTTCCCCGCGATTTACCAACAGCTGATTATGATACAGCTTATTCACCATGCAGCCGACATCCTCTTTATCGGTAATAAAGCGAATACCGTCATGCTGGTAAAGCGGTGCGCTCAGTTGAATACTGACTCGGTTTTGCTTTCGCGCCAAAACCTTACCGACAGGGATTCCGATATGATTCGGCCGCTCATGGTTGATAAACGCTTTATCGTGCTGATGAAACATCAAGCCGGAGGTAAAACCGCGATTGAACACCTTGCACATTTCCTTGGTCGCATGATGATAATCCAATGCCGTATCCTGATAATAAGCATCGATTGCCTTACGATACAAGGCTGTCATCAGCGCCACATATTCAGGGCGCTTCATTCTGCCTTCAATTTTAAATGATGTCACACCTGCCGCGATTAATTTCGGTACTTGCTGAAGCGTATTCAAATCCTTGGGGCTGATCAAATAATCACCCTCTTGCTTCACATAGTGAACTGTATGATCCTGCTTATAGCCTAATCGATATTTCATCCGGCACATTTGGGCACAGGCTCCGCGATTCCCGCTGCGATTCAGCTTCTTTGCGCTCATCAGGCATTGCCCGCTGTAGGAAACACAAATCGCCCCCTGCACAAAAACCTCAAGCTCTATCCCTGATTTTGCATAGCGCTCGATATCCTCAATCAGCGTTTCTCGCGGTAAGACAATGCGTGAAAAGCCAAGCTCTGCCATTTTACGTATTCCTGCTTCATTATGAATATGAAGCTGAGTAGACGCATGACATTCCATATCGGGAAAGCATTGTGAAACAACATCAAATAAACCCAAGTCCTGTATAATCAAAGCATCGGCACCCTGTTCATATAAAAAGCGTGCATATGCGATCGCATCCTCGATTTCATCTTCATATAACAGTGTATTCATTGTGACATAGACCTTCACTCCATAGCCATGTGCATAACGAATTGCTTCGCTCATTCGCTCATAATCAAAATTATCACTGTATACGCGTGCATTGAATTGGTGCCCGCCTAAGTATACAGCATCACAGCCGTTTTGTACTGCCGCATACAAGGCCTCCATCGATCCTGCCGGTGCTAATAGCTCTACCCTTCGCATGTCATTCCTTCTTTCCTCAACATTGTAGCGGATATATTAAAAAATTACAAGTAAATCACATGGTTCCGTTCAATCATAATCGTTAAGAGTTGACTGTTTATCCTATGATGACTGGTTAACGATAGCTTCAATTAATAAGATGACGAGTTCAAGAAGCATAAGTGCAGTATTTTGTGAGAGGTGTGTTATAATAATGACGAGGTGATAAAAATGAAAGTGGTATTACAAGTACAGGGTATGATGTGTGCACATTGTGAAAATCGTGTCGTTCAAGCCTGTAAGGAATTAGACGGTTTAAATGAAATACATGCGAGCGCTGCTGAAAACAAGGTTGAATGTGATTATGATGAAGCTAAACTCAATGTCGCACAAATCAAGGAAACAATTGAAGCAGTCGGCTATGATGTAGTTGAATAATCCGGTACTTTTTTTGAATCAATATTATCAAAACCACGCCTAAAAGACGTGGTATGAACTTGCCCTGTAAGGGCCTGTTGT
>CANSQL010000015.1 GCA_947649125.1 uncultured Erysipelotrichaceae bacterium
ATCTGTTTATTACTTAATATTTTCTTACAATACTCATCATATGCTTTATTCAAATTATTGTTTTCGATCGCATCTGCGACCTCTATATTATTTTTCATTCATTCACTCCCCACCATAATATTTGTGTATAATCAAGGCTATTAATTAACTCTCGTTTTATCTGCTTACAGTATAACATATCCTCACAGAAATAGATACAAAAATCATGCTCAATTCATGAATGATTTCATTACACCAAGCGCGCCTTCCACTCCTTGTCAAGACCGCAAAAAAAGACCGTACAGGAAAACCCATCTCTCCTATACAGCCCTTAAACCGCTATTTCACGGTTTCAAACATCTCTTGATAGATTTTTTTCAATTCCGCTTTTTCCTTATCATTCATTTTACGCTCATGCGCATCATGAGAATCTACGGTACCCGTATGATAAGAGGTAATTTCTCCCTCTTTGATTGTGATTACATAAGGAACATATAAATGCGGCTTGCCGTCATCATCCTTATCAAGCTTATCGGGGATTCTAGCCTCGATTGCCTTGCTGTCCTCTTCTTTCGTCGTTTCAGCCTTTTTATCGATATAGAAAATATTCAAGTCAAGCTCCTTGGCAACCTCATTCATAATCGGTACTGCCTCTACACACCAAGGACACGTCGTATATCCGAAATAATAAATACCCGTCGCACCCGCATCGAGCTTTAAAAGGAAATCACTCATCGGCACCTCGATAAACTGATGCTTCTCATCCATAAAGCCCTCATAGCTTGTCATATCGGCGCGATCCGTTACATCGCATACCTCATCGCCGTCACAGCCCTTAGGATTCTTATCTTCCTGCTTCTTATTATTTGCCGAGCATGAGCTGCACAACAATAAGCTGATAAACAGCCAACAGATTGTTTTTTTCATTTTGCATCCTCCAATCATCATTATAATCGAAACGCATGATAAATTCTATCGATATTTGAAAATTGTTTAATTCTGTTTATTTTGTTCTGCCTTAATCAGATTCAGTGTTCCGCCGTAAGACAGTGTTGTAATATCCAGCTCACTGAGAGAATGAGATAAACAAATCGTTGTACCCTTAGTGAGATTATCCACCGTGATCGGCTCATTTGGTTTCAGCGTTGATAAATTGCTGAAGCGAAGGACATCTCCTTCATCAACAGCGTCATAATCGGCTTCATTCATAAACTGCAGCGGCAGAATACCGAAATTGATCAAATTCGCATGATGGATACGGGCAAAGCTTTTGGCGATCACAGCTTTAATGCCGAGATACATCGGAGCCAATGCAGCATGTTCACGAGAGGAGCCTTGACCGTAGTTGCTTCCGGCAATGATGATACCGCCGTTGTTGTCATGACAGCGCTGTGCGAAATCGGCACAAACATCGCGGAAAACGAATTGTGATATCTTTTCAATATTAGAGCGATAAGGCAGTACCTTTGCGCCTGCCGGCATAATATGATCGGTAGTGATATTATCCTCTACCTTTAACAGCACCGGTTTTTCAATCGTATCCGACAAGGGCTGATTCATCGGCAGCTCCTTGATATTCGGACCTCTTACGACCTCAACTTCACTCGCTTTTGCGGCACACGGCGCAATGATACAGCGATCGTCAATGATAAATCCCTGCGGTTCTTCAGGAAGCTCATAATCCACCTTGCGCGGATCACTGATCACACCGCTCACGGCACTGGCAGCGGCAACCTCAGGTGAAACGAGACATACATTTGCGCTTAATGTACCGCTTCGTCCGTAGAAATTACGATTAAAGGTACGCAGCGACCAAGCATTCGTAATCGGCGACTGTCCCATGCCGATACAAGGCCCGCATGTACTCTCTAAAATTCTTGCACCTGATGCAATCATATCCGCAAGTGCGCCGTTTTGCGCAATCATATTCAAGACCTGCTTAGAGCCCGGTGAAATTGTTAGGGAAACACGTTCATTTGCGATCTTGCCTTTTAATATGGCCGCCACACTCATCATATCCATATAAGAGGAATTCGTACAGCTTCCGATGGAGCACTGATCGACCGGCTTGCCCTCAACCTCTGAAATACTTACGACATTATCAGGGCTGTGAGGCATCGCAACCATCGGCTCCAATGTGCTCAAATCAATCGTATAGCTTTCATCATATACGGCATCATCATCCGCACAAAGGGGCTCAAAGTCCTCGCTGCGCTGTTGTTTCCGTAAGAAAGCTTCGGTTATTCCATCACTCGGAAAGATTGATGTCGTCGCCCCGAGCTCAGCCCCCATATTCGTAATCGTAGCACGCTGAGGAACACTTAAGGTTTTTACCCCCTCACCGCAATACTCAATCACCTTGCCGACACCGCCCTTAACGCTTAAAATCGACAACAGCTTTAAAATAATATCCTTAGAAGAAACACCTTTATTAAGCTTTCCCGTAAGCTCCACCTTAACGATTTTCGGCATCGTGAGATAAAACGGTCTGCCGGCCATTGCGCAGGCAACATCTAAACCGCCCGCACCCATAGCCAATGCACCGATTCCGCCTGCCGTCGGTGTATGCGAATCACTTCCCAAGAGTGTTTTTCCCGGTTTCGCAAAGCGCTCTAAATGCACTTGATGACAAATTCCGTTTCCCGCACGAGAAAAATAAATGCCGTGCTTTGCCGCAACCGTTTGTAAGTACTTGTGATCATCGGCATTTTCAAAACCGCTCTGTAACGTATTGTGATCAACATAGCTTACCGATAATTCTGTTTTTACCTGATCGACACCCATTGCTTCCAGCTGCAGGTATGCCATCGTACCTGTCGCATCCTGTGTCAATGTTTGATCTATCGTAAGCGCAATTTTTTTACCGCGCTCAAGGTTACCTTCCGTTAAATGCTTTTGAATAATCTTTTCTGTCATTGTTGGCATAGGCTTAATTCCTCCTTTGGTATTATCATATCTTATAACTGCATATGCTCTATTATAACATCAATCATGAAAAAATTTCATTAAAAATATGAAAAATATGATATAATTAATGAAACTAATTGAAAGTGGTGAGGCTATGAATCAAAAAATCATTGATTTTTATCAAAAAGGTTTAAAATACAATCAAATTCCCAATGAATACTTTAAAGAATATGATGTAAAAAAAGGGCTTAGAAATGAAGACGGAACCGGTGTTTGTGTGGGACTTACCAAGATTGCTGATGTTGTCGGCTATGAGCGCATCAATCAAAAAAAGGTCGGTATTGAAGGAAAGCTTTATTATCGCGGGATTGAGGTTCATGATTTGATTTACGGCAGATATCAAAATAATCATGCGTATGCTTATGAAGAAACTTGTTTTTTATTGCTGTTCGGCTATTTGCCCGATCAACAAGAGCTGACAGCCTTCAGTGAAATTCTGCAACAGGAATATGAGGTGCCCGATCAGTTTTTAGAAACGGTGATTTTACAGCTTCCTTCCAAAAATCTGATGAATCAGCTTCAACAGGCAGTGCTTTCGCTATATGATTTTGATTCTTGTCCGGATGCGGTCGATGTTGATAATACGCTTCGCCAAGGACTTTCGATTATGGCAAAGCTTCCTTCGATGCTGTGCTATGCGTATCATTCGATGGCGCATCATTTTGAAAAGGCTTCCCTGCACATTCATTATCCGCAAAAGCACTACAGTATGGCAGAAAATATTCTGCATATGCTGAGGGCAGACAGTAAATTTACGAAACGAGAGGCACAGATGCTCGATCTGATGCTGGTGCTTCATGCGGATCACGGCGGCGGTAATAATTCCACCTTCACCAATGTCGTAATCGCATCGACCGGAACCGATATGTATTCGACCGTGGCAGGCTCAATCGGTTCGCTGAAGGGGCCCAGACACGGCGGTGCGAATTTACAGGTATGCAATATGATGAAAGAAGTCATTGCACAAATCGGTTTAGCGGCAGATGAAGCGACAATCAAGGAAATACAGCGAAGGCTTTTGAATAAGGAATGCTATGATAAAAGCGGCTTGATTTACGGTATGGGTCATGCGATCTACACGTTGTCTGATCCGCGCGCCGAGTTGCTTAAGGAGCACTTATACGAGCTGGCACTGGAAAAGCATGAGGAGGAGCGTTTTGATTTTTATCGTCGGTTTGAGCGCTGTGCGAAAGAAATCATGTATGAGACAAAGGGGATAACGGTGTCTGCCAATGTTGACTTCTACAGCGGTCTTGTTTATGAAATGATGAATATTCCGCAGGATTTATTTACACCGCTGTTTGTATGCGCACGTATGGTCGGCTGGCTGGCTCATAATATAGAGAATAAATTATATGACGGACGTATTATGCGGCCTGCGACAAAATATGTCGGTGAACTGCAGGAATATATTGATATAGAAAAGAGGAAACCAAATGACTAAAGCGATAACATTAATGAAGGGCGACGGCATCGGTCCGGAAATCTGCGATGCGGTCATGCGAATTTTAAAGGCGGCAGAGGCTGATGTTGAATTTGAGTGCTTTGAGGTCGGGGAGGCTGAATATTTACGTAACGGAGAATTGATTCCGCAGGAGGCTTATGAATCGTTTGAACGAAATAAGGTGATGCTGAAGGCACCGATCACGACTCCGATCGGCAAGGGCTTTCGTTCCTTGAATGTTACATTACGTAAGCGTTATGATCTGTATGCGAATATTCGCCCGGCTAAGTCCAATGCAGCGGTAGTAACACCGTTTCCCGATGTTGATATCGTAACCTTTCGTGAAAATACCGAGGATTTGTATGTCGGTGTTGAGGAACAAATCGATGAAAATACGGTACATGCGACTAAGATCATCACAAGAAAGGCAAGTGAGCGTATCATTGAGGATGCGTTTGAATATGCGCTGAAGCATGGGCGTAAAAAGGTAACCTGTGTTCATAAGGCAAATATTTTAAAACAAAGTGACGGTATGTTTTTGGAGATTTTTCAGGATATTGCCAAGCGTTATCCGAGTATTACAGCCGAGGATAAAATCATCGATGCGTTATGTATGCGGTTGGTGATGGATCCAAGCGAGTTCGATGTGCTCGTTATGCCGAATCTTTACGGTGATATCGTTTCCGATCTGACAAGCGGCTTGATCGGCGGATTGGGATTATTGCCTTCTGCGAATTTAGGCAAGGAATATGCGATGTTTGAGGCAGTGCACGGAAGTGCGCCTGATATTGCTGGTAAGCATATCGCAAACCCTACGGCACTGTTATGGTCGGCATGTATGATGCTGGAGTATCTGGGACAAACGCAGTGTGCAGGCAGAATTCGCAAGGCAGTCGATCGAGTGCTTGCGCTCGGTGATGTCAGAACGCCGGATTTAAAGGGGAATGCCACAACCGAGGCTTACCGCGACGCAATCATCGCGAATTTATAATCTTGATATCACAAGACAGTCGCATGTACAGCGGCTGTTTTTTTACATAGCCTAACAGCGTATTTCCATACTAATATCAGGAGGTAATATTATGATTACAAATATTTCGCGAATCACGCTGTTTGTGAACGATCAACAAAAGGCAAAGGATTTTTGGGTGAAACAAATGGGCTTTCATGTTGTAGAGGAACAGCCGATGGAACAGGGAAAGTGGCTGGAGGTAGCACCGCCAAACAGTGCAGTGCGCTTTGTGCTGTATGAAAAGGAGCTGATGAAAAAACAGAATCCGCAGGCAATTACCACGCATCCCTCGCTGATTCTGTCTACGCTGCATCTGGGAAATACCCGTAAAACATTGAAGGAACGCGATGTGGATATTGAGGAGATCATCACAATGCCGTATGGCTCTATGTGCACCTTTTATGATCCGGACGGCAATGCTTATTTACTGCGTGAGGATAAAAACTAAAGTCAGCGGCTTACATCGGTTGCATAGGAATGCGCTTTCATGTTAAAATTATATATAAGGCAGGTGAGTGGTGATGAAGCTGCAGGAATCAGGCGAAGATTATTTGGAGTCGATATTAAAAATAGAGCGTACCAAGGGTGTAGTACGTTCCGTAGATGTCGCAAATGATCTTAATGTATCAAAGCCGAGCGTCAGTCGCGCCATTCATATTTTAGCGGAGCGCGGGTTTATTCAGATAGAGGACAATGTGCTTATTTTAAGTGACAGCGGCAGAAAAATAGCGGAAAAGATTTATGAGCGCCATGTGCTGTTTACCGATTTTTTAATTCAGCTCGGTGTCGATGAAGCGATTGCCTCAGAGGATGCCTGTCGCATGGAGCATACGCTGAGCGATGAAAGCTATGCGGCCTTAAAGCGGTTTATTGAGGCGCATCAGGTGCAGCAGTAAGTCAACTGCTTATGAATTATGAAACAACGGATTTTTTATTGATGAGGTTATGATGACGGCTGAAACGGCTGTCTTTTTTTATAATCCAAATGCAAGCTTATATTGTAATCTTAAAAGTCAACGCTAAGGCTTTGAGTTGCCTGTTGCTTCAGAAAAACAAAATTGATGATTCATTCTTTTTATTATATAATACATACACATTGAATCTAATTCAAAAAGCGGAGAATGATTATGGAGAAACAAAACAAGCTTTGTTTTCAAAACGGAATCAAGGACGGAATACCGATTGCGTTAGGATATTTATCGGTATCCTTTACCTTTGGGATGAGTGCAACGGCGATGGGGATTCCTTTGGAGGCGGCAGTCGTAATTTCATTGACGAATCTGACAAGTGCAGGACAGTTTGCGGCTTTAGAGCTGATCGCAGCCTTTTCTTCCTATACAGAAATGCTGTTTACGCAGCTTCTGATTAATATGCGCTATGCGCTGATGTCCCTTTCTCTTTCGCAGCGACTTGAAAAAAATACATCAACAGGAAAAAGAATGCTGATGTCCTATGGAATAACCGATGAAATATTCGCAACGGCTTCAACGAAAGATCAACCGATAACCTGTTCCTATTTTTGCGGCTTGATGTTGCTTCCGATCTGTGGCTGGACGTTTGGCACATGGATGGGCGGTGCGGCGGCAGTCCTATTGCCTGTTGATGTGCGTGATTCTATGGGAATTGCGATCTACGGAATGTTCTTGGCAATTTTTATCCCACCCGCAAAGAGAAGCTCAGCAATCTTAAACGTCGTACTGTTCGCAGCAATTCTTTCCTGTGTGCTTGATAGCATATCCGCTTATCTGCCTGTCAGCTCCGGCTTTGCGTTGATTCTGTGCACGCTGCTTGCGGCTGCCTACGGCGCATGGCGCTTTCCGATTCACAAGGAGAATATAAAATGAGTGCTTATATACCGTATATGATTATTATGGCGGCAACGACCTATCTGATCAGAATGCTGCCTATCACCTGTTTTCAAAAGGAAATAAAAAATACATGGATTCAATCCTTTTTGTACTATGTGCCGTACGCTGTATTAGGCGCAATGACCTTTCCTGCGATTTTTACTTCGACCGGCTCATTGCTTCCTTCCCTTACGGCTGCATTTCTTGCCTGCATTTTGTCATATAAAGAAAAGAGTCTGCTTGTTGTAGCCGGCTCAGCCTGTATCTGTGCTTATCTCACTAATTTACTGCTTATGCTTATATGATTGTTATACCGGAATATTTTTAATGACCGCTATTACATAATGCTTATGCTTTTCATCTAATTGCCGATATAGATTCAACAGCTCTATTTCATCAAAGCCAAGCTGTGAAAACTCCAAATCCTTCGTTTCATAAAACAAATGATTGGCATCGATATGAAAATATTTAATGATATGCTTCATCGTATTGATATCCGGCAATCGTTTATCTAAAATATAATTGTTTAATGATTGCGGTGATATATGAAGCATCATTGCCGCTTGCTTCTGATTCAGATTGTGATAACGCAGCACCTTAGCTAAATACACCCCAAATGATTGTTCCATCAGCTATTCTATCCTTTCAAAATCGGTAATATTATAATAGATTTTATTCTTATTGTGAATATAATTATTAAAATTGGCTGTTTCGGCTAATTCTTAAATAAAAAAACTGAGCGAAAGATAAAAAATCACATATGCTTGTATCAATCATATGCTGTTCAAAAGTATTAATTGTATGAAACAGAAATGCTTAGATACCGATAACCTCTTTCCTGCTTTCTTTTTTTGAAGCATCGATATGCTGTCGCTTGATATCATTGACGGATAAAAAAACAACAGGCTGTTATTGCTTTTCTGCCTGTTGTTTTTCATAGATATACTTTAAGCCTTTAAAGGTAAGGTCGGGATCGTAAACATCAATCAGCTTAGTGTTATTGTAGATGATTTTACCCAAACCGCCGGTTGCGACGACCTTCATATCGGTGTGCAGCTCCTCCTTCAGCTTTTGGATGATGTATTCGCTTTGACCGATATAGCCGTAAACAAGTCCCGCCTGCATACTTGTAATCGTGCTTTTATTCAGAATCGTTTTCGGTTTCTTGATTTCGATTTCAGGAAGCTTGGCCGTCTGTGTCCATAATGCCTGTGCGCCTGCCTCAATGCCTAGGGTAATTAAGCCGTATTCAAATACACCGTCGGCATCGATATAATCATAGGTGGTCGCAGTTCCGAAGTCGATTACCAGCACAGGACCTCCGTACACATGGTAAGCACCTGCGGCATCGACAATGCGGTCGGCACCGACAGCCTTCGGATTTTCGGCACGAACAGAAATACCGGTACGGATTCCCGGCCCGACGATAATCGGTTCCTTTTTTAAATATTTGCGTATTCCGTTATTGAAGGAATGCATGACCTTCGGCACAACGCTTGAAACGATGACGTCCTTGATTTGATCGGCATCAATATGCGTCGCATTTAAAAAGCTCATGATCATAAAGCCGTATTCATCGCTTGTACGCTTCATCTTTGTTGTCAGACGATAGCTCGCAAGCAGCTTATCCTTTTTGTATATACCGACGGTAATATTGGTGTTTCCGATATCCATAACTACCAGCATGCTTAAGCTCCTTTCGCTTCCGCAAGCTGCATGAGCTGTTTCCATATTTCAACGCTGACATCGCGCTTATTCATGCAGGGAAGCTGTATTTGATTTGTTTGGGTTAAAATAGTGACAACATTGGTATCGGTCGCAAAGCCCGCACCCGGTTGCTTTAAATGATTCGCAACTAATAAATCGCAATGTTTGGCGCTTAGCTTTTGCTGCGCATTCTCTAACAGATTTTGCGTTTCCATCGCAAAGCCGCATAAAATCTGATGCGGTTTTTTATGCTCACCGAGCCATCTCAATATATCGGGATTTTTGATCAGCTTAAGATTTAATGTATCCTCATTCTTTTTTATTTTATCCGTTTTGATGTCTTCGCTGCGATAATCACTTACTGCAGCTGCCTTGATAATAAAATCAGCCTGTTCATAATGCTTGATAAAGGCATCTGCCATTTCTTGCGCCGAGGTTATTTGAATCGTATTGATTCCGTAGGGGATCGGCTGTGCAATCGGACCGTGAATCATTGTTACATCGGCTCCCAGCGCTTTAGCGACCCATGCGAGCGCAATGCCCATTTTACCGGTAGAGTGATTGCTGATAAAGCGAACGGGATCGATTGCTTCCTGTGTGGGGCCGGCACTGATAAGCACCTGTCGTCCCTTTAACGGCTTATTCTCGATCATAGCCATTTCGATTGCATCCTCAATGAGTGATAAATCGCATAAGCGTCCCTTGCCGCTGTCACCGCATGCCAATCTGCCGGATTGCGGTTCTACGATTTCCATGCCTAATTCTTTTAATGTGCCTATATTACGCTGTGTAATCACATTTTCATACATTCCTGTATTCATCGCAGGGCATATGATTTTAGGACATGATGCGGCTAAAAACGTCGTTGTAAGCATATCGTCGGCAATACCGTGCGCCACTTTTGCGATTACATTTGCGCTGGCCGGTACGATCGCAAAGACATCACAGCGCTGTGCGATTGAGATATGCTTCACACTGCGATCGGCAACCTTATCAAAGGTAGAAACCATCACATTATGCTTGGTCAAGGCTTCAAAGGTCAAGGGGGCAATGAACTCGGTTGCGTTTTTTGTCATGATGACCTCTACATCATAGCCTTTTTTTATTAAATTACTGGTTAATTGAGCTGCTTTATAGGCGGCGATACCGCCGCATACGCCCAATACCACACATTTTTTATTTTCCATAGCTGCTTCCTCTTAATTATATGCCAGTATTATAACGCTTTTATAAAAACAAGACAACCTATTTGTGAATTAATTACCAAGTGAAAGTGTTATGAATGCTTAAAACGATTGATTCAAATGCTTATGAAAATGATATAATTTAGACAGATGAAAAGCAGGTGATAATATGAAGGTGCTGCGATGTGAGGATATCAGAGCGGCCGATAGGGAAGCACAACGGCTGGGTATTGCGGGCATTGTTTTGATGGAGCGTGCGGCTTTGGCTTTGGCAAGGGCGGTAGAAAGCGCACAGGCGATGTACGGATGGCGTGTTGTGATTGTTTGCGGCAGCGGCAATAACGGCGGTGACGGCTATGCTTTGGCGCGGCTGCTGCATGAAAAGCGAGATTTCAAAATAAAGCTTGTGAGGGACAAGGAGCCTGATGCCTCGTGTGAGGATGCAGTAGCGAATGAGCGGCTCGCTGTACGATTAGGAATTGAAATGTGCACATTTCAACAATTTGATCCGTCAAGTTATGATATCATCGTCGATTGTTTGTTCGGGACCGGATTAAGCCGTGATTTGGACAGTCCCTATACGGAGCTGATTGAGCGTATAAATCAAAGTCATGCATATGTGATTGCCTGTGATATTGCGAGCGGCTTATCGGCGGACAGCGGAATAATCATGGGGTGTGCCGTGAAGGCGAACGAAACCATTTCCTTTGCGGCAGGGAAGCTCGGTTTGTATATGAATGAGGGTATTGCCTATAGCGGGCAGGTTACGATTGCGGATATCGGTATTCCCGATGTGCTGTTTCAAGACTTTGATTCATATACGATATTAGATGATACTGTTGTGAGCGCATTTTTACCGAAGCGCAGAGTGCATTCGCATAAGCGCAGCTACGGTAATTTATTGATGATCGGAGCGGCACAAGGAATGTACGGCGCATTGTTGATGGCAGCAAAGGCGGCGCTTCGCTGCGGAGCAGGATTAGTCACAATGATGGGGGATGAGGGCTTGGCAAGCAGTGCAGTTACATTGAGTGAAGCGATGTGCCTGTCATTTCCTGAGCAGAATGAGGAAGCATTTCAAGCGCTTTTGCAGCGTTATGATTGTGTTTCAATCGGAAACGGTTTGGGACGAGACACAAAAGCAATGTGGCTTGTTCGTCAGGTATGGGAAAGCGATCGACCGGCTGTTTTTGACGGTGATGCGCTGTATTTGTTGGGGAAATGGACGGAAAGAAAAAAACGTAACGCACCATATGTCCTGACACCGCATCCTAAAGAGCTTTCTTATCTTTTGGGAACTGATACCGCAAAACTGATTGAAAGCCCCGCAGAAGCGCTGAAATTAAGCGAGAGGGCATATCCTGACGGTGTGATCGTTATGAAAAACACAAGGACTGTGATTTCAAACGGTAAAAATCGTTATTTAAATATCACAGGTAATCATGGCTTGGCAACCGGAGGCAGCGGTGATGTCTTATGCGGAATGATTCTTGCGTTTATGGGGCAAGCTGCTTCACCGCTTGAAGCGGCTGCATGCGCCGTGTATCTTCAAGGCAGGTGTGCTGACAGCTTGGGCAAAGTCATGGCCCTGCGCTCTATTATGCCCGGTGATATCATCGAACAAATTCCCAAGGAGTTAATTGTGTTAGAGAAAGAAATATAAAAAGAAAACGAGCGAACGCTCGTTTTTATGTATACTATTCTGAAATATGTATGAATACAGGACCGGAACCGCCGTAAACACGATTCACAACCGTTGTATCACCTGTCCAACCACCGTGAACGGCTTTATTACCGCCCAAGTAAATAGCTACGTGAGGAACTCCGATACCACCGTCTGCATAATAGATGATATCCCCCGGCTGAGCTTCAGAAGCTGAAACGACCTTACCCAGTCGCATATAGCCCGCAGGTGCACTATGGAAATTAATACCTACTGCAGCCAATGAATTTGTCACCAACATTGTACAGTCCTGACTTCTGCCGAGTTGAGCCAATGCAGCATTGACCACCGCATTACCGTTTACGCTTACTTCGCCGTCATATTCACCGCTGTAGTAGTAACCTTCAAAGGATAACTCTTCCTCCAGCTTTTCCTCAACTGTGATTTTGACACTGGCTTTTGCCTTATTTCCGGCATTATCCTTCGCATGATATGTTACGGTATAAACACCCGGAGTTTCGTTATCTACATCGGAAACCGTCGTATGCTCGACCTTACCGTCAACATCATCAATTGCACTTTTGAAATAATCCTCTGCATTAAAATCATCACCCTCGGTAATCGTATCTTTCTTTTGCGTTACTTTGATTACCGGCGCAGTGTTATCAGAAACAGCTACCTTTAATCGGTAAGTGGAAACAACGTCATTCGCCAGTGATGTATCGTTCTCTTCACTTACTGCATTTAGTACAAGATGATTTTCCTTCGCAATTGCATTTGCTTTACGGAAAGAAACAAAGATATCCTGTTGTGCTGATTTCTTCAAATTGAAATTCTCAAGCGTAACCTCATAATCACCTAACTGATACACTGAGGTAAGGCCTTTTTTGCTGATTAATTCAGCAGTAGCCATCGGTGAAAGCTTATCACCCAAAATAACACTTGCGATTTTATGTACGGATGCAATATCTCCGGCTTTGATTTTAACCGGATGATCCACAAATAAGTTCATTGCTTGTTTTTGTTGCAGAAGGGATGGTGTGCCTTGTATCGGGAGTTCTTCTTTACTCATGAAACCGGAACCGATAATACCCATAAACATAGCCGATAACAGAAACATTGGTTTGTAATTTACATTATCGTTTTTACCCGTCATACAGATACCTCCTTGTCTGACCTCAAACATTCTACATCAAAAGCGCCGTTTTATGCAACCCTTTCCCACATTTTCACATATTTTAGCAAAAACATAATTTGAGTGCTAATATCACAATCAGCTTTATAATCAAGGGAGTATTGAAACCTTGTGAAAAATTAAACAAAGAAATATTTTTAAAATTTCACATAATTCACATAATCGGAAATAAGCTTTTTACGCATAAAGCCGTGTAAAATAACGTCTGAGGTACGATTTTCTTGTGCTGTCAGCTTTAAATAAGCTGAAACAGCGGCTAAATGCGCGCTTTTCTCATGCGGAAGTACAAAAGTGACCGCCTCTAAAGGACCGTAAATTGCTTCTGCCAATTTGTCGCTGAGAAAAAGGATGCTTGTTTTCTGTTCGGCACTGATATAAACGGCATCGTTACATGCCTTGGGATAAGAGATATCATTTAAATCACACTTGTTATAAACATCGATGCGCGGAATGCTTTCTGCGTTTAAGATTTCCAGTGTTGTCAGAGTTGCTTCCATTTGTACTTGGCGCATAGTGCTGGAATGATCGATGACATGAAGCAGATAATCGGCATGTCTCACTTCATCAAGCGTCGCATGAAAGGCATCAATCAATTCATGCGGAAGATTTGAAACAAAGCCGACGGTATCGACAATGAGGATATCAGGTGCATAGGGCAACGTGATTCTGCGCATTGCGGTATCCAGTGTCGCAAATAAACAATCCTTCGCCAACACTTGCTTTTGTGATGCCTGCCTGCTTTGTGCCAACAAGGCATTGGTTAATGTCGACTTACCTGCGTTTGTATATCCGATCAAGGCAACTACCGGTATGCGCTGCTTGCTTCGGCGTTGATATTGAAGCGAGTGCTGTTTTTTCAGAGCATCGATTTGCCGTTCACATTCGCGAATGCGCTGCTTCAGTAAACGACGGTTTAACTCGAGCTGCTTTTCGCCGCTGCCCTTGTTACGGCCTCCGCCCTGTCTGCCGAGTGATTTTGTTTTGCCGATCAAGCGACTGTGCTGCTTTTCCATTTTTGCTTTACGGACCTGAAGCTTTGCCTCTTGTGTATGAGAGCGACTTTCAAATATTTCAATTATCAGTTCACTGCGATCGATTACCGCAATGTCCCAAGCTTCACTTAAGTAACTCGCCTGCAGCGAAGACAGGGGCTGTTGAAAGATAATCATATCTGCATCATATTGCTTAAGGCGCTCACTGAATTCTTCAACCTTGCCGCTGCCGATCAAAGAAAGATGATTGACTTCCTTTAAACGCTGCTGCCATATTTCAAGCAGCTTCATATCGCAGGCCGCAATCAGCTCACAGGTTTCCTGTATTGCTTCCTCTGCTGTATCAACGGCTGCATCGATTAATATCACTTTTCTTGTTTTTGTCTGCATGTTATTCACCACTTTTATTGTTTCCGATATCGATAGATTCATGCCTTTATTTTATCATACCGCATACCGTCGGTAAATGATTTGAGTACGCTGTCAGTATATCGATACGAATATATCTTGGTGGTTCATGGTTTTCATACAAATTAAGGAAGTAAATGTATATTATAATTTTATAATATATAACTTTTGGAAGCTGAAGTATAAAAAATGCTGAAAGTAAGAATGAGCGATGAATAAAGGAGATATCGGAATAGTTGTTGATATTCGGCAAAGCACGATAAGAGAATCAGCGATATAAGAAAAATCTACACCGGTTGGTTGTAGATTTCATGCAGCTGCAGATCAGTTATCAGTTTTTGTTCCTTCATTGCTTCAAGCACGACCTGTTGTCGCTTTTTTGCGTAAATCATGCCGTCACTTAATTGATAGATGGCCGGTGCTTGGGGTAAGCCAGCCAGTAATGTAGCTTGGGCAATCGTCAGATTTTTCGGTGCTTTATGAAAATACCCGTTCGCTGCTTCATTGATGCCGTAATAGCCGTCACCGAAATAGATGACATTGATATAAAGTTCTAAGATTTCATCCTTACTGTAAGTGCTTTCTAAATCATGAACGAAAAACAGTTCCGCAATTTTTCGCTGAAAGGTTTTCTTACTGTCAAGGTAGATGTTTTTGCTGAGCTGCTGGGTTATCGTGCTTCCGCCCATCACAAAGTCCTGTTCACGTAAGTTGGTTGCGACTGCTTCAATAATATTTGATAATACGATACCGCCATGCTCATAAAAGGTTGGGTCCTCTACTGCCAACAGGGCATCGATAAAATCATCATTCACATCATCTAAGGAAATATAATTCGGATTAGATCGAATTTCGGCAATGACTTCATCAAGCGGTTTTTCATTGATCAAGGTTTCGTAGCGAATAAAGCCGATAATAAAAATGCTTCCGATTGCTACACTCAATATTAACAGAATCGCTGATACTATATGCTTCCATTTTTTCACATTGCCGTCCTCCTCTCTATCTATTATATCAGAGGTTGAATAAAAATAAACGGTTAAATTATGTGAATACCGGTTCTTGTTGCTTACGCATAGGTTTTGTGAAGGTGGAAAGTGGTCCTTATGGACGAAGGATACTGCGAGTTATAAAGTTCTTTCCTTATATTATATAGGAAAGGAAGATTCTTATTCGTAGATTGAGTAAGGCAAGGATGTTATCTCAAGCTCACTTAGGGGAGTTCAAAAGCACGGACAACAGACAATTATCCTATAGTGTCTATATATTATATAGGAAAGGAATATAGGGAAAAGGGGTAAAAGGCTGGAAAGGGTGAATGTGAGAGATCGCTGTACGAAAGATTGTATCAAGCAGAGTCGGATAATGAATTTTGTAAGCATGATTCCCCCACGAGTGAACAAAGAGATTATTAGACAGCGGAATCCCCAATCAAAATCGCATCATCACTTCAATTTTCCGTGAGCTTATGAGGTATGCGTAAGTGACTTTTAGAATATATATTATATATAGGAAAGGAAACATAAATATTATGGAGAAATTATGGCAAATAAATGAAAGCATAAACAGCTTTGTGTGGGGCAAGGGAATGATTCTTTTCCTATTGTTCAGCGGGGCATTGCTGCTGGTACGCTGTCGCTTTTTACCGATTACTAAGATGCGGCTGATTTATCAACGAACGATCGGCACATTATTCGGCGGTAAGGATAAAAGCGAGGGCATTACTTCCTTTCAAGCAGTGGCGACTGCTTTGGCGGGAACGCTGGGAGTAGGAAGTGTAATCGGCGTTGCGACCGCTCTTACTGTCGGTGGTCCGGGTGCTTTGGTGTGGATGTGGATCAGTGCTTTTTTCGGAATGATGACCAAATACGGAGAGGTCGTGTTGGCAATCGTGTTTCGCAGAAGACAAAAGGACGGACGTTATCTGGGCGGTCCGATGATGACGTTAGAATACGGATGCCATATGCGCTTTCTGGGAGTCTTATTTGCGCTGTTATGCTTATTTGCTTCCTTCGGCATCGGAAATGTTACACCCGCCAATACGATTACAATGAGTGTGCGCACTTATCTGCCGATTCCCTCATGGCTGATCGGTGTAATCACTGCGGTTATCGTAGGGGCGGTCATTATGGGAAGCGCAAAGCGTATTATGCGTGTTAATGAAATAGCGATACCGCTGATATCGATTGCCTATATCGGCGCATGTTTTTATATGATTATTATCCACAGTGATCGACTGCTGCCTGCATTGACCGCGGTATTCACAGATGCCTTTTCCTTTCCCTCGGCAAGCGGAGGTATTTCGGGATTTATGATTACCAAAGCGATTCACTATGGAATATCCCGCGGTGTTTTTTCCAACGAAGCCGGTATGGGCAGCTCACCGATTTCTCATGCGGCAGTTGAAAAGGTATCGGCGGTCGAACAGGGCTTTTGGGGAATTTTTGAGGTATTCTTCGATACGATCGTCGTATGTACCTTGACTGCACTGGTGCTGTTGACAAGCGGACTGCTGAATCAGGGCTTAGACGGTGTGGAACTGTCAATCGCCTGCTTTGAACAGGGCTTCGGTCAATTCGGCGGTATTTTATTCGCAGCCTCTATTGTCGCATTTGCGATTCCTTCGATTCTCGGCTGGTATTATTACGCACAGGAATGTATCAGATATTTGTTCAGCGCCAAATGGATGCTGACGATATATCAGCTGCTGTTTTTAGGCTTGATTATTATCGGTTCTACTATGGAGCTTCATTATGTATGGGAGCTTGCGGACACTTTGAACGGCTTAATGTCAATTCCTAATTTGATTTCACTGGTAATTTTACACGGTGTTGTGGTAAAATGTACTAAAGAATATTTACGTAAGTCATAGGAGTGATCATATGAAAATAGTAGTTGCCTGTGATTCATTTAAAGGCTGTCTGAAATCAGAGGAAGTAGCCTATCATGTGGAGCAGGGTCTTCATCGCTATGATGAAGCAATCGAAGTAATGTCTTATGCGATCGGTGACGGCGGCGAGGGAAGTGCCGAGGCTTTTGCGAAAACATGTCAGGGGAGCATGGTAAGCGCAGCGGCAACAGATGCATACGGTAAAAAAATTATTGCGGAGTATGCGTTGATTGAGAACGGAAAGACCGCTGTGATAGAGGTTGCGGCAATTATCGGTTTAAGCATGACACCTAAGGAACGACGCACTCCTTATTTCGCTTCAAGCTTCGGTGTCGGAACAGTTATTTTAGATGCAGTAGAGCGCGGCTGTAAAAAAATAATTCTGGCATTAGGCGGCAGTGCTACAAACGACGGTGGAATGGGGTTGCTTCAGGCTCTGGGATGTCGTTTTTATGATAACCGACATAAATACTTATCACCGCAGGCAATCAATCTTGAGAAAATCAAATATATCGATTTTAACCGTTTAAACAGATTGGAAGGAATCGAGCTGATTGCGGCCTGTGATGTGAAAAATCATCTGTTGGGAGAACTGGGGGCAACCTATGTGTTCGGTAAACAGAAGGGCTTTTATCCGAATCAGATCAAACAGGTTGAAGCGGGAATGGAAAACTACCGCGATCAGATTCAGCGTTATTTAAATATTGATATTGATGCCTATGAGGGCGGTGGTGCCGCGGGCGGTATCGGTGCAGTATTGATCGGTATTTTAAACGCAAGAATGATTCCGGGACTGGAACTGTTATTTCAATACAGCGATATCGAGCAGGCAATACAAGAATGTGATTTAGTGATCACGGGCGAAGGCCAAAGCGATCGTCAAACGATGTTCGGCAAGGTACCGGCGGGAATATTACAGCTGGCAAATCGTTATCAAAAGCCGACGCTGTGTATCAGCGGTGCATTAGGTTTGGGCTATCAGGAGCTGTATGAGCTTGGCTTTGTCGGTATTTTCAGTATTGCCGATCGTGCGATGTCATTTCAACAGGCATTGGATCAGGCCGGCGAGAAAATGGAAGCGGCTGTGTATACGATAATTAAAACGATCGTTTCTATGCAGGGGCGAATATAAAAAGCGAATCAGGATTATAGGAAAGCGTAAGAAGCAATGCTCTTATGCTTTTTTGTTATGGAAGCGGTGCGGGTACCTGTACGTTTATAAAAGGTCTTATGCCAAAGCACACGAAGTGTTTGGCTATACAGTGCTAGAATCATAATCAAAACTATAAGTTTACGGTAAAAAGCTGTTTACATTCAGAAAAAAACTGTTATAATAATATATGAACAGATGTTCATATATTATTATATGATGAAAGATATGAGGTGAAGCTATGAATAAATCATTGTGCTGTGATGTCGTAGAGGTACATCCGCAAATTGTTGAAAAGCTAAAGAAAGAAATGCCGGAGCATCAACAATATCAAAATTTATCGGAATTATTTAAAATGTTTGCCGATCCGACACGCTTAAAAATATTATCCTTATTATTTCAAAAGGAGCTGTGTGTCTGTGATATCGCAGAGGTTCTGCATATGACTCATTCGGCAGTATCACATCAGTTAAGTGTTTTAAGACAGAATCGCATTATAAAAAATCGTCGCGAAGGCAAGAACATTTTCTATTCGTTGGATGATGAGCATATACAAATGATATATAATGCCGGTATTGAGCATATCAGTGAGTAGCGGTGAATTCAGTTAAGGGAGTATTCGGGTAAGTATTCAAACCTTTATAAAATAAGTAATATACAGGATAGATGGTATATTGATTGATAGTATGATAAGGAGATGACCATATGAATAAGGATAATGAAACAAAGCATGAGCATCAACATGCACATGAATGTGATAATCATACGCATAATCATTCTCATGAGCACACGCATGAACATTCGCATGAACACCATCATCATGTGCATTGTGACTGCGGCAGTGATCATGCACATGAGCAGGCAGAAAGAAGCATTAATGGCGCGATGAAGTTTAAGGTCGATAAGCTTGACTGTGCGAATTGCGCGCAAAAGGTCGAGGATGCGATAAAAAAAGCTGATAATATAGCGGATGCGGCATTGAATTTTTCAAGTTCATTATTATTTGTGAAAACTCGTTCAAAGGAGAGTGCTGAGGATCTGAGAGAGCGCCTGCAAAAAATTGCGAATGAGGCAGAGCCGGGAGTAATGATTACTGCTTATGATCGAAATACACAAGGAAATGCCCATGAGCATCAGGTTCAAAAAAGCGAAATCATTCGCTTGACGTGTGCATTACTGCTGTTTGTTTGCGGGGCATTGCTTCATGAGGAATTGTGTTTTGCGGCAGCGCTTGTTGTATCGGGATTTCCCGTCGTTGTCAAAGCATTGCGAAATATTCTGCACGGAGAGTGGTTTGATGAGAACTTTCTGATGACACTTGCGGCAGGCGGTGCATTTGCGATCGGCGAATGGGCTGAGGGCAGCGCCGTAATGGTATTTTATGAAATCGGTGAGCTGTTTCAAGCCTATGCGGTGAATCGATCCCGTCGTTCGATTTCTTCCTTAATGGATATCCGCGCCGAATATGCGATCGTATTAAAGGACGGTATTGAACAAAAAGTGAACCCCGAGGACGTTGCGGTCGGTGATATCATTCTCATAAGACCGGGAGAGCGTGTCGCTTTGGACGGTGTTTTAATTCAAGGAGCGAGCTCATTGGATACCTCGGCCTTGAGCGGAGAAAGTCTGCCCAAAGAGGTAGAAATCGGAGATGAAATACTTGCCGGCAGTGTGAATTTGAGCAGTCTGATTCAAGTGCGAGTGGATAAGGAATTTGCGCAAAGCAGTGTTTCCCGCATTTTGGAACTGGTGGAAAACGCCGGCAGTAAAAAGGCGCCGATGGAAAAATTCATCACTAAATTTGCGCGCGTATATACACCGCTTGTAGTGCTCGGAGCACTGCTTGTATTCCTGCTTCCGATGCTTCTGTTGAAAGATGCGCAATATGAGGAATGGCTGTATCGTGCCTTGACCTTCTTGGTCGTATCATGTCCGTGCGCCCTTGTTGTTTCGGTGCCCTTGGGATTATTTGCCGGAATCGGCGGTGCCGGGCGCAAAGGAATTCTTGTGAAGGGCGGCAATTATTTAGAAGCCTTAGATACTGTTGATACAGTCGTTTTTGATAAAACAGGCACATTGACAGAAGGCAGCTTTACCGTCAGCGAGATTACAAGCGATAAGCTGAGTGAAGCAGAGTTGTTGCGATTAGGGGCTTACGGTGAGGCTTATTCCAATCATCCGATTGCGAAGTCGATTCAACAGACATATGGTCAGCCGATCGAAAAGGAACGCATTACTGATTTCGAAGAAATCAGCGGACGCGGTATTCATTGCCGAATTGACGGTGAGGATATTTATTTAGGAAATCATAAGCTGATGGAACAAATCAACATTTCTTATGTAAAGAATACACCGATCGGAACAGTTATTCATATCGCGAATCCAAAGGAATATCTCGGTTATATCCTGATTACCGATAAAGTGAAAAACAACAGTGCACAGGCGATCCAAGCCTTAAAAAAGGAAGGTGTCAAGCGTTGTGTCATGCTGAGCGGCGATCGAAATGAGGTCGTACAGGCAGTAGGCGATGAATTGAAGCTTGATGCGGTATATGGACAATTACTCCCGCAGCAAAAGGTCGAAAAGGTCGAGGAACTGCTCAAAACAAACCGCGGCAGACTTGCCTTTGTCGGTGACGGGATTAATGATGCTCCGGTTTTGGCACGAGCGGATATCGGTGTTGCGATGGGCGGTATCGGTTCTGATGCAGCTATCGAAGCAGCCGATGTCGTATTAATGAAGGATGATCCGCTGGCACTTGCACAGGCAATCGCTGTTTCCAAGCGAACAAAGCGTATTTTACGACAAAACATTATCTTCTCACTTGCGGTTAAGGGCGCGGTATTATTACTGACGGTATTTGGCTTATCGACCATGTGGATGGGGGTATTCGCCGATGTCGGTGTTACCTTATTGGCCGTGATGAATTCCATGCGAGCATTGCGCAGCTAGTGAATTGGCAGTGATTGGCTTTCAATCACTGCTGTTTTTTATCATTTTTGTTGATATCATAATGAAAAAAAACATGAAAGTGAAAGAAAAAGATTGATAATTTCTTTCATAAACAGTATAATAGTATAGCAACGCTCATAAACTGATGCCGTCTTATTATGACAAAGAACCATACAGTGAATATCGGCATATAATAGGTCAGGCATATTTATAGATTATATTATTAATATCATAAACGAGGAGGAAACAATATGAATACTTTAGAGAACAACGCTTTTTTTTGGCAGAAATTAGATACGCTGTTTTTTTCGTCTAAATTGGTTGTTGATCGCCCCCGTTATACCGTTCATTATAAATATTCAAATTTAGTCTATCCTGTAGATTACGGTTATTTAAGCGATACAACAGGAAGTGATCAGGCACCGATCGATGTATTTAAGGGCTCGCAGAAAACCAATCAGGTGGGAGCGATCGTTGTAAGCGCCGATATCTTAAAAAAGGACTGTGAGGTCAAATTATTGATCGGCTGCAGTGAAGAAGAAGAACATGAGGTTCTGGAGTTTTTAAATCAAACGGAATTTCAGAAGGCAATTTTGATTCATCGCGGTAATGAAGTACCTGAATGGGCACAAAATGATTAAAAGTAAGCAGAAATGCTTATTTTTTTTATCTTTTTTCATATGTTAGTTACAGGACAACAGGGAAGCACAGTACTTACGGTGAACTTAGATACTTCGTTGAGATCTGAAGAATCGGATGTGACAGGTACGATTACGGGAGTGAGGGCTTTTCCGCAGTGGTGCTGTTGTGGCGGCAGGCAGGATAGGAGTGATTGTGATGAAGCTTTTGGTATGTATTGGTTTATGCTTGTTTCTATGTACGGGATGTGGAAAATCAGTCGGCAGCTTTCATGATGATTCTATTAATACGGAAGCATTGTCTAAAGAAATTGATAATAAAATCAATACCGGTGAATGGAACAGCGAGCCTCTACAGGTCAGTGAAGCGTTAAGTGATGCGGAAATGATTTACGGTATTGAGGAGGCATTTTGTGATGAGGTGCTGATTCGTAAGGCAATCGTCGATGCGGCCTGTGAGGAAATCGTTATCGTGCATTGTAAGGACGACCGTCAAAAGGATATCATTGAACAATTCAAGCAATATCAAGAGGATCGTATTGCGGCATATGACAAGCTTTTGAATCAACAAAAGCTTGTCAAGCAGGCAGAAATTATCACCTATGGAAACTATGTGCTCTTTGTGTGTAGTAAAGATAAAGCAAACGTGTTACAATATATGCGTTCTATAGCTGAATAATAAAGCCGCAAAGCATTAAGGAAATTCAAAAGCATACTTATGAGTGAAAGGGGTGAGCCTATGGATAAATTAAAGGATGTGATAATGGAATTTTTATCACCGGAAGCAAATTTATTTGTCTATTCTTTGTCTTTCGGCTTACTGCTTTCTCTTGCGCCGGGATTGATTATCTTTGCGATGATGTTTAAATGGGGCACCTTTTTGGATATCAATGTCGTGATTGATTTATTTCGCAGTCTGCATCTGTCCGGTGATATTCAAGCTATCATTGAGGATATTTTTATGGAGTTTATGAATAAGGACTATGGCTTTATTCCGGCAATTACGACACTTTGTTTATCGTTTTGGCTGGCATCCCGAAGCATTTTTTCATTCTTATTGATCAGTGCGAGTCATGAAAAGGTGGATGTCGTTAAGTTTTCTATCCGTATTCAATCGATTTTCATGTTTATTATTCTGGTGGCTTTGTTGATCGGCAGTGTATTTCTGGCGACCTTTTTGTATAACCTGGTGGACCCCTCCCTGTTGCCGCTGATTGCGGCTGTTATTATGGTGCCGGTTTTTTCACTGATGTATCGAGCGCTTTCTTTTCGAAAGCGAAGTCTTACCTTTGGGCTGGTCGGCGGTTTATTTACAACGACAGCTATGATTTTGTTATTTTATTTATCGTTTATTTTGATTCATCAAATGATTACGTATAACCGTATTTACGGATCGCTTGCATCGCTTGTTGCGCTGTTGTTGGTGATTTATATTATCGGCAGTGTAATTTATCTTGGTTTTTTATTGAATCTTGTGTTTGAGGAAAGCTATGGTAAAGAGGAGAAACTGCCGATGAAGCATAAGCAGTATTATCGTTTATGTGAAAGGGTGTATAAGCGTTTGCCCTTTGTGCAGAAGGCGTCAGAATAGTTATTGAAAGTAGAGGATGGAGTATGAAGGCAGAGATTATTAAAACAGGAATTAACGGGGAGGGGATTGCGTATAGTGACGATCATACACCGATATTTGTACCGCAGGCATTGGTCGGTGAGGTCGTGGATATTGAAATTGTTGATAAGCAGAAGCGTTATATGCACGGAAAAGTAAAGCGTATCTTGAAAAAGAGTGCGAAGAGAGTGCAGCAGATGTGTCGGATTCAGGCTCGATGCGGGGGCTGCCCGTTGATGATTGCCGGATATGAGGCGCAGTTGGAGGCGAAGCAGTCGCTGCTGCGTCAGTCACTAATCAAGTATGCGCAAATAAATCCGAAGCTGATACAGCCGATCATTCCGAGTGAAAATGAGTTTGGGTATCGAAACCAATGTAAGCTGCCGTGCTCGATGGTGGACGGGCGCTTGACTACCGGCATGTATATGGCAAATTCTAATTATTTTGAAGCGGTGGAGCATTGTGTGGTGCATGAGCAGGGCTTGGAGCGCATTCGTGCTGAGATGGTGGATGTGTTGAATCGCTTTTCTTTGCGAGCTTATGATTATCATAGTAAAAGAGGTATCAGAACGATTATTATTCGCGGTTTTGACGGTGAATATCAAGCATGTATCGTCAGCGGCGAGGATGCCTTAAGTGAGGAGTGTATCGTTGCCCTGATGAATATCAAGGGCTTAGTCAGTCTGTGGCAAAGCTATCATACGGTGAAAAAGACGGCTGATATGTTTGGGAAAAAGATGATTCATTTAGGGGGGGTAAAGCAGTTACATATAAAATTTGATGATTTGAGTTTGAGGTTATCACCGCGTTCATTTTTTCAGTTGAATACGCAGCAGGCGCAGCGGTTGTATCGGACTGTGGCGGGCATGGTCGGTGATGATAACGGCTTGATTGTAGAGGCATACAGCGGTATCGGTGCTATTTCCTTATATTTGAAGGATAAGGCGAAGGATATCATCGGAATTGAGGAAGTAAAGGATGCGGTTGTGAACGCTAATGAGAATGCGGCGGCGAACGGAGCGGGGCATGTTTCGTTTTTGTGCGCGGATGCGGCGGACAAGCTGACTTATTTGTCTAAGAAGCGTCAAATTGATACGTTGGTCGTTGATCCGCCTCGCAGTGGGCTGGATGATGCGATGTTGTATTGCATATTGAAAAGCAAGATAAAAAGAATTGTGTATGTGTCGTGTAATCCGGCTACGCTGGGGAAAAATTTAGCGGTGCTGCGGGAGCGGTATGAGGTGAAGGCGATACAGCCGATTGATATGTTTCCGCAGACGCAGCATGTTGAAAGTGTGGTTCTGATAGTGAGAAAATAAAAGCACAGATAAAAGATGGAAATAAAAATTCTTTATTTATGTAATAATTCATATATGAGAAGATAGATGCAAACTGTTTTGGCTATGAATGGTGTAAAAGGACATGTATATGGATGGAATGTAAAAAGGTAATAAGGCGGAAAGGAGTGAAGTGCAATTGGATAATTATGGAGAAATTTTGATATATCAGTCAGAGGATGGATTAACTAATATAGAAGTGAAGATTTATGATGAAACAGTATGGTTGTCGCAACAGCAAATGGCAGATTTATTTCAAACATCAAGAACGAATATTGTTGAGCATATAAAACATATTTATGCAGAAGACGAACTTGATGCAGTTTCAACCTGTCGGAATTTCCGACAGGTTCGTACAGAAGGAAATCGTAAGGTATCCAGAGAACTGCCCTATTATAATCTTGATATGATTATTTCTCTTGGATATAGAGTAAAATCCAAAATTGCCACAAATTTTCGTCGATGGGCATCTGAACGATTAAAAGAGTATATGATAAAAGGCTTTACGATGGATGATGAACGGCTGAAAAATTTGGGTGGAGGTAATTACTGGAAAGAGTTATTAGACCGTATTCGGGATATTCGCTCATCTGAAAAAGTTATGTACCGACAGGTACTTGATCTTTATGCAACAAGTGTTGATTATGACCCCAAGAGCATTGAATCCATTGCGTTTTTTAAAATGGTACAAAATAAATTACACTATGCAGCACATGGACATACAGCAGCAGAAGTTATATATGAGCGTGCGGATGCCGGTCAGCCTTTTATGGGATTGAAAAGTTTCTCGGGTGATTTTCCTGTATTGAAAGATATCAGTATTGCAAAGAATTATCTTGATGACGATGAGTTAAAGATACTAAATAATATTGTATCAGGTTATTTTGATTTCGCGGAGGTTCAAGCTATGCGCCACAATCCTATGTATATGGCAGACTATGTGCAACATCTTGACAATGTTTTAAAAACTACAGGTGAAAAAGTGCTGCAAGGAGTCGGAAAAATCAGTCATGCACAGGCAATTGAAAAAGCAACAGAAGAATATCGGAAATATCAGGTACAGAACTTGACACCTGTTGAAGAAGAATATTTGGAAAGCATTAAAAATATTCACGATACAGTAAAGAAAAACGGTAAGAATTGATTTCTATAAAAGAGACTTTTTAAAGTTGGTAAAAATACGAGTTTGGACAATGATGAGCATATTGAAAGTGTAATTCTGATAGTAAGAAAATAAAAGTGCAAATAAGCCTATAACAACAGGATGAAATGCACTTTTTGCTTGATTTTATTCGAATAGGTAAAACGCATAGGGACTAACGAATTAATAATTTAAAATTTAATTACAATAAAGAACCAAGTGAATTAAGTATTTATCATTTATAAAGATATGATATCTTTGTATATTAACTATGAATAATAACTTCAAGATAACAAGCATTGATGATTTTGTTTTTAATAAGAAGCTTTCTTATTGTTTTTATGCTATAATCTTAATCATAAGAGCAAGTATAAATCATAAAGAAAGGAGTTGACAGAAATGGTCGTTACAATTGAATCTATTCAATGTTTAAAAGACACTCCTAATTCTTCATATCAATCCATAAAATCAAAGTTTTTATATCACTCTAACAAATTGAAAGGCAGCATATTTACAAGAGATAATCTTGAAAAATATCTGAATGAACAGATCGTAGAAGGATCGTATAAAAAAGGGGTGTGTAAGAATGTACAGTCGCAAAGAAAACGTGTTTATCGCCAAAAAGATGCTTTCTGAAATGATTTATAACAGTGCGTATGTAGAAGAATGTAATGTAACGTTTCCTCAAATACAGGCGATCTTGGACGGCATGGTTGTCAACAATGTAAAGATGGATGATATTCAAACAGTGATAAATTTGCGTGATGCGTGGCGTTTTGTTTTAGGACATTTAGATGATGAAATAGACCTGGACTTTATATGTAAGGTCAATGATCATATATCAAGAAACGAGTCGCCGGATTGGGGCGTACTGCGCTATGGAAATGTAGGTGTAAGCGGAACTGACTATTGCCCTGCAATACCTGACAAAGCAGATGTAATAGCGGAATTAAACAAGTTAAGTAATATCAGTAATCCATTGGAATATGCGTGTGAATACTTTTGTTGGGCAACAAGGGCGCAGTTGTTTTGGGATGGTAATAAACGAACGTCCACACTTGTTGCGAATGCAATTTTGATTAAATACGGCGCCGGTGTCTTCACAATTGATGAGAAAACAGCAAATGAGTTTAATGAGAGATTGCTTCATTTATACAATGCCGATGAAAAAGAACCGCTAAAGGATTATATTAGGAACCAAGTGCAAAGCATGTCCGCTAAATTTTCGTTTCATCAAGCAGAGAATTAAAGTCAAAAAGCCGAAACAGCAGGTTTTTACAGTTAATAAACATTTAAAAAGCATATAATTTATGTAAGAGTAAAGTTATCAACACCAAGGATAGAAAACAAAAAGAGGAGATTGAATAATTATGGAAAGAGAGAGACTCGGAAGCAGATTAGGATTTATCTTGTTAAGCGCAGGCTGCGCCATAGGAATCGGAAACGTATGGAAGTTTCCGTATATTGCCGGGCAATACGGCGGCGGAATATTCGTATTGATTTACTTGTTTTTTCTGCTTATTTTAGGCATACCGGTAATGACAATGGAATTTTCACTCGGACGTGCAAGTCAAAAAAGTCCTGCGCGGCTTTATCAACAGCTTGCGCCAAAAGGTTCTAAATGGCACTTTCACGGATATTTATCGGTAATCGGATTATATCTGTTGATGATGTTCTATACAACCGTAACCGGTTGGATGCTGAGATATTTCTTTGCGATGTCCAACGGCAGCTTTGAAGGACTTGATGCAACGGGAGTCGGCAATTATTTTAACAATATGCTGCAAGACGGAAGCTCGATGGTTATCTTTATGCTGATTGTTGTGGCTGTCGGCTTTCTTGTTTGTTCATTCGGTCTAAAGGATGGCTTGGAGCGCATTACCAAGTTCATGATGATCGCATTACTTCTTATCATGCTGGTGCTTGCCGTAAACAGCATATTTATGAGCGGCGGAGAAGAAGGACTGGCGTTTTATCTGATACCCGATGTTCAAAAAATGGCGGATGCCGGTATTATCAATGTAATCGTTGCTGCAATGAATCAGGCGTTTTTTACTCTCAGCTTAGGTATCGGCGCAATGGCAATATTCGGAAGCTATATCGGCAAAGAAAGAGCGTTAATGGGCGAAGCAGTCAATGTTGCGCTGCTTGATACCTTTGTTGCGTTTGTATCCGGTTTGATTATTTTTCCTGCCTGCTTCGCAAACGGTGTTCAGCCCGACAGCGGTCCGAGCCTGATCTTTATCACATTACCGAATATATTTAACAACATGGCTTTAGGGCGCTTATGGGGCAGTTTGTTCTTTGTATTTATGTCATTTGCATCGCTTTCAACGATTTTTGCTGTATTTGAGGGTATCATAGCTTCTACGATGGATATTACCGGATGGAGCCGTAAGAAAACCTGCTTGTTCAACGGAATCATGCTGTTTATACTTTCACTGCCATGTGCCTTAGGCTTTAATCTTTTGAATGGTATTCAGCCTTTCGGTGGCGACTCTACCATCATGGATTTAGAGGACTTTTTGGTCAGCAATATGATCCTTCCGATCGGTTCATTGATATTCGTTCTTTTCTGTGTCAGTAAAAAGGGTTGGGGCTGGAAACAATTTGTTGACGAGGCAAATACGGGTAAGGGATTAAAAATCAAAAATTATATGCGCTTCTATATGACATATGTTTTACCGATCATCGTAACCATTGTTTTTGTCCTAGGTCTTTATAATTTCTTTTATTGATTCTTTGAACAGACTCTCTTAAAAAACAGGTGCTCACAAGGATTTACCATACCACCTTGTAACTGCTCGTTATCCTCTGAAGCAAAGCATCCTTTAAAGAATATGATGTAATCAATCATAATAGAAAGCTTCATACTCAAGATTCTATACAAAAAAACTGAAGCACATACAGGCTACTCACCCTGCATCGCTTCAGTTTTTAACTTTTCCAGTATCCGCAACACTGCGACAGCGTCCTTTTCCGCTTTACATCGCACCAGCTGTTCAAGCACCTCCTCATCATAATGGCGTATTTGATAAATACACTCCTGTTCTCCGTCCTCCTGTCTGCGAAATTTCACAATCGAGAAAATTTCCTGATGTCCGTGAATATTCATCTGCGCAGACAGCTTAGAAATCATACGCTCCAGCTTCCCCTTATTCACATGAAGCAGCCGCTGCAGCTGCTTATGGTTCAACCAACAGCGTCGGTCCCACAGAATCACAGATTCAATTTTTGAATGAGTGATCGGCAGAACCGTATAGTCAGTTATCATACCGATTATTTTGGTTTTGATGTTAAATGGTCAATCAGCTGTCTTGCACATCTGCCCGATACACCGCCGTGCCGCAATTCCCAAGCTGTTGCCTTCTGCCATAGCTCCTGCTCGCTGTATGCGGTTAAATTTGCCGCTTCTGCGAGCTTTCTCACAATATTTTGATATTCTTGATTACTCGGTCTGCCGTAATAAATGCTGATCCCGAAGCGGGCCGCAAGAGACAGCTTTTCAGACATTGTCTCCGATATATGAAGGTCCTGCTCCTCATTGACATCATTACGGTCGCGCCATGTTTCCTTGATCAAATGGCGGCGATTACTTGTCGCATAGATCAACACATGCTTCGGCTTCATTTCCAAGCCGCCCTCAATCACTGCCTTTAGATACTTATATTCAATCTCATGCTCCTCAAACGATAAATCATCCATATAAATAATAAACCCGTAATTGCGTGATTTCAGCTTCTGCATAAGCGCATTCAACAAATGAAACTGATGCTTATGTATTTCAATCAAACGTAGTCCTTGTTCATAATATTGATTCGCAATTCCTTTGATGCTTGTTGATTTACCCGTTCCGCTCTCCCCATACAGCAGTACGTTATTCGCATGAAAGCCGCGCAGAAACGCCTCAGTATTTTCAATCAGCTCCTGCTTCTGTGCTTCATATCCGATCAAATCATTCAATGTAATTTTAGCCATATTGGTGATCGGTATGACTTCCACGCCATCAGCGCTCTCTTGAAGTCGAAAGGCCTTATGAAATGCAAACTTACCGCATCCGTAAACCTCATAAAATTGATTCACAACATCAAGCATTGCCTTTCCGCTCTCAGCCTCATCCAATTTTTGCTTGACTTCGGTAATTTTAGTGCCCGTCATATCATCCACAAGCTCTTTGCGCTTCTTGACTGCTTGATACTCACAAACAATACCGAAACAATCAATATTCAACCGCTGTTCAACAACTGAAAAATCATAATGGAACAACTGGTAAAACAGCTCCATGTCATGCAGTAAAAACGCTTGAATACTTCCGTCGAAATCATCCTTGACCCGCTCCTTGCTCAAGGTATATGAATTTTCATCATACAATAAATGATAGGTCAACAGACATTGCCAAAGATTATGATTCCATCCGTACTGAGTCGCTGTATCCAATAATTCCTTGATTGCTTCATAGCACTGTGCTCGCTGTTGATCTCTATCAATATCAGCATCAGCGCTTACAGCCTCAGCGATTTTCATGATCAATGAATCCCTGTCAACCCGATAAAGAATTAAATTCTCTAACAAATTCAACATAATAAAACCCTCCCTTTCTTATCGCTAGTTTACCATAAAAAACCATATTCGTACAGCCATTGAGATAAAGATGACAAAAAGCTGACTGACGCTGTTGCCGATAAGAAAATAAATCATTCGATATACGATCGAAATCCGATAGCTGTACAAATAATGATTCATTGAATTTTAACTTTCCGTGAATTTTTTATTTCCCCTGATACAGGCATTATTCCCCCTGATTCATCGCAATTTCAAAAACTTTATGATATAATAACAAAAGAAAGAAAAGAGAACATAAAGCAGGAGGAAAAAACGATGAAAAAAAGTCTGTTGATTTTATTTGCGGCCGTATTACTTTCGGGCTGCGGCGGAAACAGTGATAAGGTTTCAAAAACATGTACCCTTGAAGAAGACGGCACATCTACGGTTTTAGAAATGGAAGCCAAAGGCGATACACTGACAAAAGCTTCCATGAGCTTGGGTGTAACCTATGAAGCACTTGATATTAAAAAGAGTGATCTTGAAACATCGGATGAGGCCACGGAAATGTTCCTCGGAATGATGAAAGAGCTTTTGTTAGAGGAACTGGAAATGAGTGAAGATGAAGGCTATGATGTAGAAACCAAGCTTGGTGATAAAGGCTTTGAAATGACAATTTCGGCAGAAGCTAATCTGTTTGAACAAACTTTTGATGCTACAAGCTTAAGTGAAATGGTAACATCCTTAGAAAAGGACGGCTTTGAATGTAAATAAACAAGGAATCTCACAGCGATGTGGGATTTTTGTTTGTTCATCCGATGTATCCTTCTGATATTTAATCGCATATATCCGTTTGATATAATTACCTGACATTTTCAACCGGTATATTCGGTTGACATACTGAATTAATATATTCACAATGATACATTCATCTGAAATGAAGGCTCCATCATCGCCTGATTATATAAAAAATCATTCTGAAAGTATCACCGGTGTTTCCATAAGAGTCTTGTTGTGATACAATCATATCATAATATACGTTTGAAAGTGAGGAATATTATGTATCGAATAATGGTAATTGAGGATCATGAGAAAATCAGAGAGGAACTGTGCGACTTTTTACATAAAAACGGTTATGAATGCATTGGAGTCAATGACTTTGAGCATGTAATGGAAGCCATTCAAGCACACAACCCGGATTTGATTTTACTGGATTTGAATTTGCCGGTATATGACGGACATTATATTTGCCGCGAGGTACGAAAAAGCAATCAAAATGTTGCGATTATTGTTGTAACAAGCAGAGATTCCGATATGGATGAATTGATATCTATGAATCTGGGAGCCGATGATTTTATCACAAAGCCCTATAATCTACAGATACTGTTAGCACGTATTGCCCGTATTTTACATCGTACCTATGAGAATGCCGGATCGAATACATTATCCATTCATGATATCCTTTTAGATATCGGAAAAAGCACGATAAGCTATCAGAATAAAAGCGTTGATTTAACCAAGAATGAGCTTCGTATCATGCACTGTCTGTTTCAGAATAAAAATAAGATCGTATCAAGAGAAGAATTGATGAAGCATATGTGGGATTGTGAAATCTTTGTGGATGATAATACATTGACTGTCAATATCAATCGTTTACGCAAGAAACTGGAATACTTACGCTTAGATGATTTAATTCAAACTAAAAGAGGTATGGGGTATATGATCTATGAAGATTAGCACCTTTTTGCATGATAAGCTCTATATATTATTGTCATCCTTGTTGGCATCATTAACTATGGTGTTGTTTTTAAGAGCGGTACGATGCAATGTGTATGTGATTATCGTGATATTGATGCTGTTTTGGGGCGTGATATCAGCCATTTTGATTATTGAATATATTCGCAGAAGGGTGTTTTATCAAACAGTAAATGAGGTGCTGAATGATTTGGATCAGAAATATCTGTTAAGTGAAATTATTGAAGAGCCGCAGTTTATTGACGGTGCTTTCATGGTCGAATATATGCGTGAAATCAATAAAAGCATGATTGAACATGTAAATGAATATCGGAAGCGGGAAGAGGATTATCGCAGCTATATTGAAATGTGGGTCCATGAAATAAAAACACCGTTAGCTGCCGCTAAGCTGATCAGTGACAATCATAAGGATGAGCTGATGAGCAGTATTCAAGAGGAAATGGACAAGGTAGAGAGCTTTGTGGAACAGGCGCTTTATTATGCGCGTTCTACGACATTGGAAAAGGATTATATCATTAAGGAAATGACCTTACAGCCGATAGTTAATAAAGTGGTGCGTAAGCATGCGAAGGAGTTTATTTATCGTAAAATCAAGCTGGAGCTGCAGGATTTAGAGGTGAAAGTCTATAGTGATGCAAAATGGCTGGAATTCATACTGAATCAGATTTTATCAAATGCACTCAAATACAGTGAAGATGAAAGTGAAATACGCATCTATACGAAACAGCTCCAAGAAAATGTTGTTTTAACGATAGAGGATCAGGGCATCGGAATTGCGCTTCATGAGCTGCAGCGTGTATTTGATAAGGGCTTTACCGGGACAAACGGCAGAAGCTATGAAAAGGCGACAGGAATGGGATTGTACTTGTGTAAGCAGCTTTGTGATAAGCTGTATTTAGATTTAAAAATATCCTCAGTTGAGCATATGGGTACAAGCGTAAGCATTGTGTTTCCGATGAATGCGATGCTGATGCTGAAATAAGAGATATAAACGGATGTGTACAAGGCTGATGTGTAAGTTGACAGCTGAATGATTATCTTATTTCAGTGCATAAATGATGTGAAAAAACTAAAATATAATCAAATAACAACATAAACCAAAGGAAGCAAAAAAAGACCAAGCAAAAGCTTGATCCGATGAAAGGAACGATCGACTGCTTCCTTTTCTGATTGTTCATCGCTGTTTTAAAGCGATTCATTGAGATAATTGACGAATGCGGGTAAATTCGATGATTACATCATCCGCGATAAACCAACATTCACTGCACGGGACCAAGCGATTCGGCAGCTGTTGCAGGAATTGATCAACAGTCATATCGTCATGAATGTACACTTTTCAAAGCGGTGTTTTCATCTTAATATTTCTCGATCGGCTTGCGCTCAGCCTTCAGATTCCCTTGTTTCTGCGAACGCTTTGCCAGCTCATTGCTTACATCGTCTAAGGTAACATCACATTCCGCCATTAATACAAACAAATGATACAGCTCATCGCTGATTTCACAAATAAGCTCCTGCTTATCATGCTTCATAGCCGCAATGATAACCTCAGTCGTTTCCTCTCCGACCTTTTTACAGATTTTTTCTAAACCCTTTTCAAATAAATATGCCGTATAGCTGCCTTCCTCTTTTTCCAGCTTACGCTTTAATATCGTTTCATATAATTGTTCAAATTCTGTTGCCATAAGATAACCACCTTTCTTGTTTTGTTCCTATTTCAGTAAAGGCTTACTCCTAATTATTTACTATTCCTTAGTTTGATAAAGGATTTGATAGAAGCAGCTGTATGCGCCTGTATGACAAGCCGCCGTTGTTTGAATGACTGAGAATAACAGGGTATCATGATCGCAATCCAAGCGAATTTCTTTTATTTTCTGATAATGACCGCTTGTTTCCCCCTTGAGCCACAGCTCATTGCGAGAACGGCTGTAATAACAGGCGAGTCCTTTTTTACATGTGATTTTCAATGATTCATTCGAAGTATATGCCAGCATCAATACCTCTTTTGTCATATGGTCTTGAACGATGGTAGGAATCAAGCCGTTTTGTTTTTGGAAATCGATTTTTGAAAGCAACTCCTCAATAGCGAAACATGAGGTACTTTTGCGAACCGGGATATCACGATAAGATAAATAATCCTTGACTTCTTTTACGCTGAGCTCCCCATAGTGAAATAAGGAAGCAGCCAATGCCGCATCCGCTGCATTCTGCGCAAAAACATCATAGAAATGTTCAAGGCTTCCGCAGCCGCCCGATGCGATGATCGGTATATCGGCAATTTGATTGACAGCGCTGCATAACGCTAAATCAAAGCCTTGCTTCTTGCCGTCTTGATCCATGCTTGTCAAAAGGATTTCACCGGCTCCCAGTTCCTGTACTTTTTTTACCCAATCAAGTACATCAATCCCGGTATCGATACGACCACCGTTGATTACGACATTCCAGCCGTCCTTTGTATCTCTTTGTTTGGCATCGATTGCCGCAACGATACATTGAGAACCGAATATTTCAGCGCCTTCACGAATCAAATCGGGATTTTTGACTGCAGCGGAATTCAGCGATACCTTATCGGCACCGGCTCTTAATATTTTCTTGATATCCTGTATGGTGCGGATTCCTCCGCCTACGGTAAAGGGGATAAAAATTTCAGCGGCTACTCGTTCACAAAGCTCGCTGATCGTATCACGTGCCTCATGGGTGGCAGTGATATCTAAAAAAACCAATTCATCTGCCCCTTGCTTATAATATTCATAGGCAAGCGCAACCGGATCACCGACCTCTTGAAGACCGACAAAATTTACACCCTTTACAACCTTGCCGTCCTTTACATCAAGACAGGGAATAATTCGTTTTGTGTGCATAGGCTTCTCCTTTTAATCTGCTTCACATAGGCGAAGTGCCTCGGATAAATTCAAGGTTTGCGCATACATGGCCTTACCCGTAATCGCACCGTACAGTCCCAATTCCTTTAAAGAGCGAATATGAGAAATATCCTTAATACCGCCGGATGCGATAATATTTACAGATACCTGTTGTTTCAAGCGCTTCAGCATGGCTACATTCGGGCCGTTTAAGGTTCCGTCAGTGGCGATATCGGTAAAGATGATCGTTTTGACTCCTAACGCTTCTAAATGCTCGGCAAACTCCAAGTAATCGATTTGACTGTCATTCAGCCATCCTCTTGTACAAACATTTCCTTGTTTACAATCTAAGCCGACGGCAATTCGATCTCCGTATAAGCTCAATGCTTCCTTAAGAAAGGCTTCGTTTTCGATTGCCGCAGTACCGAGAATAATTCGCTCTACGCCGTGCTCCAAATAATAGGCAGCCGTTTCCATATTGCGAATACCGCCTCCGACCTCAACCGGTATCGTCAATGCTTTCGCTGTTTCACAGATGACTTGTTGATTCACAAGCTTGCCTTCCTTCGCACCGTCTAAATCCACAAGATGCAGATATTGAGCCCCCTGTTTTTCAAACTGCTTTCCAAGCTCTGTAATACTTTCACCGACGATCTCTTTTTGAGCATAATCGCCTTGATACAAGCGTACCGGCTGTTTATTTATAATATCTATTGCGGGTAAAATTATCATATTAACGTCCTTTCCTTAAATCACATTCCATTATATACGCATCATAATCTTTCCCATCAATTCTGAAAAACTGATGCAGGCATCCGCAGATTTGAAACCCAAATCGTTCGTATAAATGAATCGCATGTTTATTCTCACAGATGACCTCTAAGGTAATGATTGAAATATCGGGAAGTGCTTTTGCGTGTTCTATCAGTTTCTGCATCATCGCCGTAGCGATTCCCTGATGCCAATATGCTTTCCTTACTGACATGCCGATCGAAGCACGATGTGCCATGCGTTTGTTTTTTACTGCATCAAAGGAACAAACTGCGATGATTTCATCATGATCGAGTGCACACCACATGGCATTGTGTGTATCATTTTGATAATTACGAATGAAATCGGCTTCCTCTTGAACAGTGATCGGAATGCCGTCTTTCCCAAAGCTGAGAAAATCAGATTCACTGCCGACAATTTTGGTGTAAGCCAAAAACGCTGCCGCATCACTTTCTCTGGCTTCTCTGATCAAATATGACTGCTTCATATACTAACCCTCAAAGGCAAGAAAGTTTTTCAACATCATCAAGCCTTCCTCGCCGCTTTTTTCAGGATGAAATTGACATGCCCATACATGATCCTTATGAAAGGCTCCCGGGACCTTCATATTACCGTAGGTGCTGTACGCAATCAATTCATGTTCTTCATAGCTTGTTGCGTAGTAGGAATGAACATAATATACATACGGATGCTTCAGTGTTTGAAACAGGGAATTTTCTTTTGTAAATACCAGCTCGTTCCAACCGATATGAGGAATTTTCACACTGGTATCCTCCATGCGTTTAATATGACCCTTGAAAATGCCGAGACCTTCACAGCAGCGTATTTCATCACTGCTTTCAAATAACAGCTGCATTCCTAAGCAGATGCCCAAAAAGGGAACCTTAGCTGCGATTGCCGCTTGAATCGGGGCAATCAGCTCACGCTTTCGAAGCTGTTCCATACAATCCGCAAAGGCACCGACACCGGGGAGAATCAATCGATCGCAAAGCTTGAAATCCTCTTTATTTTCACACAGCATATGCGGTGCATGTAATCTTGTCAGCGCATTTTGAACGCTTTTCAGATTGCCTGCGCCGTAATCGATAATACCGATCATTACAGTATCCCCTTTGTGGAAGGCAATTCATCTGAGGTAATACAAATTGCTTGCTTGAAAGCCCGTCCCAGTCCTTTGAAAATCGCTTCGATTTTATGGTGATCGTTTTCACCGTACAGTACATTTACATGCAGCGTTATCCCTGCCTGATTTACGAGTGCCCGTAAGAATTCACTGACCATTTCACAGGAAAAGCTGCCGATCATTTCACGCTTGATTTCCGCATGATAGACAAGAAAGGGACGATTTGAAATATCTAAAGCAATCTGAACTAAGGTTTCGTCCATCGGTAATAAGAAGCTTCCGTAGCGCTGAATGCCTTTTTTATCACCGAGTGCTTCCTTGATACATTCCCCTAAGACAATACCGCAATCCTCAACCGTATGGTGGTCGCACACCTGTAAATCACCCTTTGCCTGCAGCTTTAACGAGATGCCCGCATGAAACGCAAACAGCTCAAGCATATGGTCAAAGAATCCGATTCCGGTTGAAATTTCTGTTGTATTGTTTCCGTCTAAATCTATTTGAACGAAAATATCGCTTTCCTTCGTTGTACGTCTTTTTTTCGCTGTTCTCATAGCTTCCTCCTTTTTCTTTATCAAGCGAGTGCTTCCTGTATAAGGCTCAGTTCAGTCGCTCGCCGATCTGTTTGTTTGGTGTTGGTTTATTGAAGCCGCCTTGTATGCTTGTTTCGGCTTGTTGTTTTTGTTATTGTTATTGCTTATGCTTATTGAATCAGATACTATTGATGCTTGACTTGAAACACACTTTTCATGATTTCAAGCACAAGCTCATTCTCTTTCGGCGCTCCGATACTGATCCGAAACGAATCGTTATTCGCATAATTACGAATCGATATGTTATGCTGCTTCAGGGCATCCAACAGCTCTTGTTTGCGCGATGATGTACCGTAGAGATAATTTGCCTTTGACGGATAAATCGTAATATCGGCTAAATCGGCTTCCTTGATCTTTTGATACATCGTATCACGCTCTTTGATCAACAAATCGATATTCTGCTTCATCTCATGTGTGTGCTTTAAAAGAATCGCTGCACAAACTTGAGTAAAAGAATTGATATTGTAAGGAACCTTGTAGGAAATTAGGCTTGAAACAGTAGCTTCACAGGCAGCCATACAGCCGCAGCGAATTGCCGCCATACCGAAGGCCTTTGACATTGTCCTCAGTACGATCAGATTCTTATATTCATTTAAATAGGGAAGCATACTGAAATCATTGAATTCACCGTATGCCTCATCAATAACGACAATACGATCATGAAATGCTTCAATGATTTTTTTGATATCTGTCTCACTGACACATTGTCCGCTCGGGTTATTCGGATTAGAGAAAATCACAAGCTTTGCGTTCGCTTTTTTTCCGTTTTCAATAAAGTTATTTACATCAAACACACTGTTTAACGGATATTCATAGGTTGCCATATGACCGCCGTGAAGTGATGTATAATAATCATACATGGAAAAATCAGGATCCATTGTATAAACACAATCATTTTCTTTGATTTGTGTTGCGATAATCAATCCGATCATTTCATCACTGCCGTTTCCCATAATCAGCTGTTCCTTTTGTAAACCGAGATAATTCGCATATGCTTCCTTTAGCTGTTGATGGCTGTCATCGGGATAGCGATGAAATTCAATCGTTTTAACTGCTTCAATGACTTCTTTCAGGCAGGCATCGGATATAGGGAAGGGAGATTCATTGGCATTTAAGCGAATGCCCTCCTCTTGTATCACCTGATATGTGCTACTCATGGTGTAACCTCACCTTCACCGCATTCGCATGTGCATCCAAGTGCTCCTGTTCGGCGATATGAATGATTTTTTTGCCGTCCTTTTGTAAGGCAGCCTCACTCCAGTATAGATAAGAGGATTTTTTAACGAAATTATCGACATTCAAAGCGGAATAGAAACGGGCAGTACCGCCGGTCGGCAATACATGATTCGTTCCGCCGAAGTAATCACCGATGGACTCACATGTCATATAGCCGAGGAAAATGCTTCCCGCATTGCGGACGTTATCTAAATACTGCTTTGGCTCAGCGACCATCAGCTCTAAATGCTCGGGGGCAAGCTGATTGGAAAGCTCAATACATTCTGTCAATGTATCAAGAACCATGATCGCACCGTAATTCGCAAGGCTTTCCTTGATGATTTCCTGCTTGCTGAGTTGTGCCGTCTGAAGCTTCAGCTGTTCTGTGACAGCACCGGCTAATTCTGTGCTTGTCGTTAAAAGAATCGCGGAAGCCATCGGATCGTGTTCCGCCTGTGACAGTAAATCTGCCGCAACATAGCGAGGATCGGCTTGTTCATCGGCAATCACAAGAATTTCACTCGGACCTGCGATCATATCGATATCTACCTGTCCGTATACAAGCTTTTTCGCTGTAGCGACATAGATATTGCCGGGACCGATGATTTTATCAACACGCGGTATGCTTTCTGTGCCGTAAGCCAATGCGGCAACAGCCTGTGCACCGCCTACCTTATATATTTGATCGACACCGGCGATTTCAGCGGCGGCTGCGATATACGGATCGATTCCTCCTTCGGCATTCGGGGGAGTTACCATAATGATTTCCTCTACTCCCGCAATACGGGCAGGAAGCACATTCATTAACACACTGGAAGGATATGCGGCACGTCCGCCCGGCACATACACACCGACACGCTGCAGCGGAATAATGCGCTGACCGAGATAAACGCCGTTATCCTTTGTCAGCTCAAAACCCTGTTTCTTTTGTGCCTCATGATAGAAAATGATATTATCCTTTGCTTCCTTCATATATTGAATAAATTCTCGATCAACCTTTGCGATTGCCTGCTTCAGCTCTTCTTCACTTACCTTTAAGGAGTTTAATGAGACATGATCGAAGGCTTGTGTATACTTGATTAACGCAGTGTCGCCCTCGGCAATCACTGTTTCAATGATATCTTTTACCTGTTGGGTAATCAGAGCATCATCGCTTGCTTTTCGCTCACCGATCCACTTTGCGATTTCCGCCTTGTTTTCTTTTGTAAATTGTTTGATCATAGCTCTACCTCCTTCAGTGCCTGCTTTAAATCATTCAGCAGTGCTTGAATTTCATTTCGCTTTAAACGAAAGCTTGCTTTATTGACAATGATACGAGCACTGATTTCACATACCGTATCAAATACGATAAGACCGTTTTCTTTTAGAGTCGTGCCTGTTTCCATAATATCAACGATGGCATCGCATAAGCCTAAGATCGGTGCCAATTCGACCGACCCGTCAATTTTAATGATTTCTACATCTAAGCCCTTTTGTTTAAAATAACGCTTTGTGACGGCAGGGTATTTTGTGCCGATTTTGATATGTCCTTGTTTTTTCAATACGTTTTTCTCCGGCAGGGAAGCAAGAATAAAACGACATTTTCCGATTCCCAAATCCATGACTTCATAGAACTGCGCATTGCTTTCCAGCAGTGTATCCTTTCCGACAACACCGATATCGGCAACACCGTGCTCCACATAGGTCACACAGTCATTTGCCTTCACAAGAAAGTAGGAAATATCTTTTTTTGAATCAGGGAATACGAGTGCTCGGCCTTTATTCTTTAATGCTTCAATGCCGTAGCCGCTTTGTTCCAAAAGCTTTACGCTTTGTTTTTCTAAGCGTCCCTTTGTCAGTGCCATTGCCAACATATTACATTTCCTCCTTTTGTGTGATTTCGTTTAGTGTTTCATCAACAGACAGCTTCACAATCGCTGTTTCACGAAGCGTTTGTGCCGTGCGTAATGCCTGCAGCTGTAAATGAGAAGGATAAGAAAGCAGAATTGTCTTTTGATCACTCGGATAATGCAGTAAGGAAGCCAGTGCATCTAAGCGAATCGCAAAGCCGACGGCACTGATGCTTTTGCCGAAGCGCTGTGTCAACTGATCGTAGCGTCCGCCGCTCAATACGCTGTCCGCAATTCCTTCGGCATAGGCGTCAAAGATAATGCCGGTATAATACTCCATACGCGGTAATTTGCTTAAATCAATCGAAATATGCTTTTCATATCCGAGCGCAATCAGCTGTGCGCAAAGCTGTTCCAACTCATCGAGTATGGCAGTTAAACGATTGTCAAAGGCAATGTCGCGCGCTTCCTTGATCGTAGAAAGATCACCGCATAGCCACGGCAGCTGTTTAAAGAACTGCTTATGCTGCTCGGAGATGCTTAAATCATCAACATAATCGTTCAGCTCCTTCAAGCTTTTGCGATTGATATAATCGGAAAGCCGATCGATTTCTGTTTTCGCTAAATCAAGTATTTCACATGCTGTATGAAAGAAATTGCGGTTACCGATTTCAAGCGTATATTGATAGCCTTCTAATACACTGAGCGCATCTAAGGCACACGCAAGAATCTCCAAATCACCGACTGAGGATTCCACACCGTAAAGCTCCACACCGCAATCAGTGCTTTCATTTTGATTACCGCTCATGCGTTCCTTGACCTTAAATACATTGGCACAGTATTGAAAGCGCAAAGGCAACGGTGCTTCCTTGAATTTTGTTGCGACAACACGTGAAATCGGTATTGTCATATCACCGCGAAGGGTAACGATGCGATTGGAAGCATCTAATATTTTATATACCTCTTTTTCTTTCATATTGGCGATAGAAAAGGTTTGATAATATTCCAGCATCGGAGTCATGACCTCATCATAGCCCCAACGCTCAAATATATGACGGAAATGCTGCTCCAAACGGCGCTTATCCACACATTCCTGTTGTATCAAATCTCTTGTACCTAACGGTGTTGTAAATTCAATCATAGTAAGCTCCTTTCATAAAAAAAGCTTCATCCTAAGGACGAAAGCTTATACTTACGTGGTTCCACCTTATTTTATCATTCTTTTCACAAAGAATGACCTTATCGAGTACCTGCATACTCCGATGCTTGTAACGTCGCACGGGAAGGACGATTAAGACTAATGATCGTTATACGAAGGTTCGCCTTAACAGCTCAGGGGCGTGTTCTTTAAAGCTGCCTGATTTCCTTTCACCGAACGGAAACTCTCTGTACATGCTGTCTTTAAATACTATTCCCATCATTGCTTTTATTATATAATATTAAACGCTGTATTGCGTATTGTCAATGCTTTTCATTAATTTTCAGAAAGAAAATGAAAGGCGTTGGCGGAATTCGTATAATAGGGAGTAAAAAAGGCGAGTAAGCGGCAATCGTAAGGGTAAGAAAAAAACAGACAGTGTTCGCATTGATAGCTTTATTCTGTCTGTTTACTGTTGTTTCGTTTTTTTAGTTAATTGCGGAAATAATGAATCAATTCCTCCTCATCCTCCTGTTCATCAATTTCATGAACAGGTTCCACTTGCGGTGGCTGCTTACTTTCCGATTTGTTTGTTTTCTTGCGTTTTTTTCTGTCTCTGCGTTTTCTTTTTGGTTTCGCTTTTGGTTTTTCAATCGGCATATTTCCTCGTTTTCCTTTGCGGCGTCTGCTTCTGAAAATCACACCGAATACGATCAGACTCAGTATAGTAAGCGCACCTATGATCCATATCAAATAATCCCATAGGGAGAACGGATTGGTTGCCGCACTGTTGTTTTCAATCTGATTATCGGTTTGATAGGTATTGGAAGTGCTTCGATAAACAAGCGCAAAATCACCGATATGCTTGCTTAAGAAGCGAATTTGATTGGATGCTTGTTCCGCCGGTATTTGAATGACCTCTCCGTTTTCATATGCCAAAACCATATAATGGCGGTTTATTTTAGTGTCATTTTCAATCGGCAGGGCATAAATGAGCGATTCCTGAAGTGTCATCGGATCAGAGCCGTGCTTGACATCGACATGGAAACAATAATCACTTGTATAGCCGTTTCCTTCCGCAACCTTTTTTAACAGTGCTTCTGCTTCATCATCTACATCCTTGCGAAAGGAAAAATGAATCGTTTGCGGAAAGAATGAAGGTTCATCTAACGGTACGGCAATGCTTAAGCCGCTGACACTGAGCTTAGTATCCACGTCATGAATCATTGTCCGTAGTGAGGAGCCGTATGCTTTTTGAAGTGCGGCGTCAAAGCGGCGATAGCCATCGATATTGAAATCTGCGATGCCCTGTTGATCCATTTTCGTTTTCAGCTTAAGCAGCTGTTCTTTTGTTGCATCATCGATCGGCTGATCTGAATCAAGTTTTTTCAACAATGCTTCTGCCTGTGCCGTAATTTCTGATTTTCGTTCCTTTTCAGCCGCATGAAATTCAATCTCATATTCACATGATGCGCCCTGATAGGTTACCTGAATTGTTTGCTTACCGCTTTTTTCATTGTCAAAGGCCGATATCATTGAACTGTTCAGCGGGATTTGTTTGTTTTCACCGTTTTCCAGCTCAATCTGCAGGATGCCGCCGCTGACATCAACCTGTTCCTCTAATTCATAAGACAGCTTCGGCTGTTTCACCAAGCTTACCTTGGTGATTTTCTCATACCGTGCGATATAGGTATCATTATTTGAGACCGGCTGTATTTCTTTATTCCATCCGGTAAACAGCCAGCCCTGCTTGATCGGCGGTATTACTGAAGGTATTTGCCCTTCCTTTAAGCTCAGCTTTAATTCGTTTGTTTGATTTTCGAATTCGCCGTCCTGTGCATCAAAGCTGATGAGGTAGCGCTTTGTGTCCTCGGTTTTGATTGGTTGACTTACGATATCGATTTCACTTTTTTTCACATAAGCGATATCCCTATCGAAACGATAGCCATGTCCTTTCGTTACCGTCTGTTCACTTTGGATTTGATAATAGTCGCCTGTTTCCTTTAACAGAATGACCGCAAAATCGGTTAAACCGCTTGTTGTATAAAGCTTATCCGATGTATCATCAGGTTCCTTATAAAAAGATACATTATGTCCGCCCTTGATGATACCGAGCGGGTAATGATTGATGTCCTTGCCGCCCAAGGCTTCATCCAACTTCACACAGTATTGTGCAGCTTTTTCACCCCAATATGGATCGGAGGCATACATCACATTCATACCGCTTGCCTTATTGCCGAAGTATCCGCCGTGCCATACATAATTGTCAGGGTCTGCATAGCCCTCATGAAGATAATGATAGGCATGGGAATAGATGCTTGCTTCCATGCTGTGATAACGAGAGGCATTTTCCTCAACTGCGGAGTCAAAGGCCGCATGACCGAATAAATTATTGCGGGAATAGGCAAGGTAGCTTCTGCCGACCGCAGTTTCATTCATCGACAGCGCAAGCATCATCAGTGCATTGGCACCGAATTCATTTTGATACTGCAGAAAGGCCGGAGCACTGCCCTTTAATAGGCTCTGCGTTAAAATCGCATGATAAGAGGTTTGATTACTGCGATAGCCTGTCAGCGGTCCCTTTATCTGCAGATAGTCGCTGAAATAGCTGTCCAGCTCTTTTTCCCCGTATGATGTTTCACTGCGGTGTGATAGGTATTGAAAATATTGATAAAAGGGAGCTGCGGCATTGATCGCATGGGTGTGTGTTTCAGCCTGTAAATCATCAATCATTTGATGAAAGCCGCTGTAATCCTCACTTGCGGGATAAAAGTAATGCCCGTCATAGGAATAGTACTCTGCCCCTTCCTTGAGATAATCGGGAGCTTCACCTAAATAAACGAAACCCGAATAGGTCTGTTGCTTCATATTGGTTTTGATTTGATGATACAGCTTACCTTCATCTACAAGATAGGACGAAACCTGTTTGGCTGTTTCAATCGGCAGCAGCGTTACATCATCTGCGGTCGTAGAGCCGTAGATACCTGATATGTAAAAGTCTAAATAACCGGAATTCGAGGATCCGACATAGGCGGCATCGATTCCGTAACAGCCGTTTGTATAGCCGTTCCCGTTTTCACTTAGGTAGGTTACATTATAATCACAGGTTTTGCTGGTTTGAAACAGCACTACGCCGTATTTCATTTTCCAAATCGTTTCCCCTTGTCTGATTTGTATATTATTCACATTTGCGACATGGGCATCGTAGCTTGCCTTCGCAACTGTATAGGATTCAGCCTGATCCAGTATTTCGGTACTGCCGTCGCTTTTAATCTCCTCCACATAAAAGCTATCGTCGTTTCCGTTTACACCGATAAGCGTGCTCAGAAACAAACAGAGTATCAGTGTAATTTTATAAAAGCTTTTTCTCATTTGTTATCCCTTCTTTTATCGTATTATATATTATAAAGGAAATATTCGGAAAATGGCAAAGTTTTTTATTATTTTTATAAAATTACCCCGATAGGCAGAGAGGTACTGCAGAAACAAGGGGAGAATGAACAAGAGAATGAGTGCTTATTTACAGTCGCTTATGTTATAATTACGGCAGTGATAAGCGCAAGTGTTGCGATATCTATTTTAATGAAAGGAAGCTTGGTCATATGTCAGATCATTATATTTTCAGAGAAATAACGAAGACGGAAATTCCTCAAATGTTTTCCATGATTCTAGAACGAATGAAATGGATGGATGAAAAGGGAATCCGACAATGGAATGTAACTGATTATGATAAGGTGTTTCCCCAAGCGTATTATGAAGCCAAGCGTCAAATGGGTGAAGTGTTTGTGCTCGCAGAGATAAACGGCAATAAAATTGTGTGCGCCGCTGTGCTACAGGAACAGGATAATTATTGGCCGGATTGTGAAAATGCTTTATATATCCATAATTTCGTATCTCAAATCGGAGAACGAAAGGTGGGGGAAATCTTTTTGCGATATGTCGATGAAATTGCGCGGCAAAGAGGGAAGCGCTGCTTAAGGCTTGATTCGGCAGTTGATAACCAGAAGCTTGCTGAGTATTATGAAGCGCAGGGGTTTATTGCGGTCGGCAAATGTGAGGACGGCCCCTATCAAGGAATACTGCGGCAAAAGCCGTTGGTTTGAAAGAAGCGTTGATGTGTATCGGTTTGTTGGGTACCTTAGTGTATTATCTTAATTTTATCGTTGTATTTAGTTATCAGATTACTGCAGTGAGTTGTTTACCGACCGGGAATGTACAGACTACGTATGTTTTGAATAGAATTTGATTATAGAGCTCCACTCTATTGACATTTGCAACTTGCTAAATTATAATTTAGTAAATCATATTTCAGTGTTTGGAGGTGGCATAATGTTTATCGGTAGAGAAAAAGAACTCAGCGTTCTTGAAAATCAATATCACAGTAATAAATTTGAGTTTACGGTAATCTATGGGAGAAGGCGCATCGGGAAAACAGCTCTTATAAACAAATTTATCACAGATAAACCGGTAATCTATTTTACCGGTATTGAGAGTAATGAAAAACAGAATCTTGAAAACATCAGTCAAAGCATTATAAGCTATAGTACAGACATGCCTATAGGCAGTGCATTCTCATCATTTCAAAGTGCATTAGAATATATTTTTGAAGCAGCATGCTTAAAGCGAATCATATTGGTTATTGATGAATACCCTTATGTCGCAAGGGCTTCTAAAAGCCTAGCCTCAACATTACAATTATTAATTGATAAATATCATGATAAATCAAAGCTTTTTTTGATTCTTTGCGGATCGTCTATGTCTTATATGGAGGATCATGTACTTGCATATAAAGCCCCCTTATACGGGCGTCGAACAGCACAATTAAAGGTTCAGCCGTTCCAATTCAGAGAAGCCTGCAAATACTTTGAAAACTTTACTGATGAAGATAAAGCACTTGCATACGGAATAGTCGGAGGTACCCCGCAGTATTTGCTGCAGATCAATGACAAGCTTTCAATGAAAGAAAATATTAAGCAGATGTACTTGAATCAAGCTTCGTTTTTATATGAGGAACCGGCCAATCTGTTAAAACAGGAAGTTCGTGAACCTGCATTTTATAATGCGATAATAACAGCCGTTGCAAACGGAGCATCCAGACTTTCTGAAATTTCGAGAAAGGTAGGTGAGAGTACAAGTGTATGTGCTGTTTATATAAAAAATCTTATTGCTTTGGGGATTATAAAAAAAGAAATGCCTTACGGTAATGAAGCATCTAAAAAGGCCATCTATTCAATCGAAGATAATATGTTTCGTTTTTGGTATCGATTTGTTGCGGTGAATACTTCCATGATTGCCAGAGGTGCCGTTGAATTGGCGTATCAACGTATAGAACCGTATTTATCTGATTATATGGGACTTGTTTTTGAGGATATATCTAAGCAATATCTTTGGCATGAGCTTCTCAATAATCAATGTCCTGTAAACTTTGTTGATATCGGCCGCTGGTGGGGGACTAATAATCATACAAGAAAGCAAGAGGAAATCGATATCATGGGTGTACAGGACAAAGATACAGCGCTTTTTGCCGAGTGTAAGTGGACTAATGAAAAGGTCGATATCGGTGTTTTGGATAAGCTAATCGAACGCAGCAGCATGTTTTCGTATAAGCGTAAATATTTTTATCTGTTCGCTAAAACCGGTTTTACAAAAGGCTGTATTGAAAAAGCTGATGACATCGGTAATATTAAATTGATTACGTACAAAGAGATGGTTCACAGTAGGTTGGTTAGTGAATTTAAGTGAAGATTTAAGATAAAAGCATACAAAAAACAATTCACATTTTAGAGCCTGTAAAAGTGAATTGTTTTTTCTTATTGCAAAGCAAATACCACATGCTATGCATGTGGTAAAAGAAGTTATACTGTG
>CANSQL010000016.1 GCA_947649125.1 uncultured Erysipelotrichaceae bacterium
GCCACATTTACATATCATAATTTTATCCGCAACTCTTTTGGACTTTGTGTTGTTTAGCACACTCATCCCCATGATACGCCTGATGTGATTCGTGTTCCTCAGACCGGAAGTTTGCTTTCATCTTCCTTCAGATTCCACCTCACGATGGACACCCTTGACTTCAGCTAGTGGTTGGCGGTTGCGATGAACGCCCCCACAGTGGACTTTCACCACCTAGATGTATGCCATGCTTGGCGTACTAAAAAAAGATGAAGCATCACACTCCATCTCTTGTATAAAGATTAAAATAAATCCTGGTCGTCTTGTTCCTCGGTTTTCGGATACACATCAATATGGGTGGTATTCTTAACACACTGCTCCAACAGCTCCGTAAAGCTGAAGCGAGATTCCATTTTCTGAGCCTTTTCCAAGGTTGGCTTCGTAACCGGATTTTTCGGTGTAAAGATGGTGCAGCAGTCCTCAAACGGTAAGATACTTGTTTCATAGGTCTCTATCTTACGTGCCAGATTGATAATTTCGATCTTATCCATTGTCGCAACGGGACGAATGACAGGCATTTTAGTGACCTCATTGATGACTCCCATGCTCTCTAATGTCTGAGAGGCAACTTGACCGATGCTTTCACCGTTGACGATCGCTAATGCATGACAATCCTGCGCAATGCGCTCTGCGATGCGATACATCATTCGTCTCATAATCGTTATCGCATAGGATTCATCGCAATTTTGATAGATTGCCAGCTGAAGCTCGGTAAACGGTACGATATGAACACGAATGCGACCTTGATAGCGTGAAATCAAGCGAGCCAGTTCAATGACCTTTTCCTGCGCTCTTGCGGAGGTGTACGGAGGAGAGGCATAATGAATACACTCCAACGCAACACCGCGCTTCATTGTCAAATAAGCCGCTATCGGTGAATCAATACCGCCGCTCAACATTACGACCGCTTTTCCGCCGACTCCGACCGGATATCCGCCTGCGCCGGGAATTCGTCCGGTCATCACATAGGTAAACTGCTCATGAATTTCTATCTGAATTCGTAAATCAGGCTGCTTCACATTCACCTTTAATGCGGTATTACGTAAAATCTCACCCGCTACAGCACGATTGATCTCATCGGAAATCATCGGAAAATGCTTATCACTGCGCCTTGTTTCAATTTTAAAAGTATTCGCAGTACTGTTTTTCGCAACCGTAAAGCCTGTTTCAATGATTTTATCGATATCGGAAGGAATTCGTATCGCAAAGGAAAATGAACTGATACCGAATACATGCTGAAGCACATCGGCAACTGCCTCGGCATTTTCACCGTTCAACAGAATATATAAGCGATCATGTGTTCGCTCATAGGTGAGTCCCTTGAATTCACATAAAGCATTTTTAACATTGGTAAGTAAACGCTTAATAAAATCTTTTTTGTTTTTCCCTTTTGTGGATAATTCACCGTATCGTACCAAAATATGGTCATATACAATAGTATTATTAGGTTCCGTAGTCATGATTGATCTCCTTTAACGCTTGAATCAGCTGATTGATTTCCTCAGGTGTTGTCAAATGTGACAGTGATATGCGAATCGCATGAGTAGCGATATGATCTCCTAAGCCCATTTCCGCAAGCACATGTGAATATGCCCTGCTGCGAGAGGAACAGGTGCTTTGTGCCGATACGCAAAAGCCACGCTCATCCAACGCATTCAACATAATTTCACTGCCGACATTTAAAAACGATACATTGACAATATGCGGGATACATTGTTCATCGGAATTGATATGTACATCATTTAAGGTCGAAAGCTTTGCGCAAAGCTGATTGCGCAGCTCTTTTACATACGCATAATGCGCATCTTGATGTTCAAGCGCAAGCCGCAGTGTTTTCGCAAGCACGATATTCGCCGGTGCATTTGAGGTTCCGCCGCGGATTCCCTGTTCCTGTTGACCGCCGTTGATCAACGGCAACAGTTTGATATTGCGCTTTTTATAGAAAAAGGCGCTTCCCTTCAGACCGTATATTTTATGAGCACTGAAAGTTGCCATATCAAGCATTGATAAAGGCAGCTTGAGCTTACCGAGTGCCTGTACACAATCAACATGCACTAAAGCCCGTGAATGCTCATGAACATAAGCACTGACTTCCTCTATCGGATTAATCGCACCTGTTTCATTATTCACATACATTAATGAAACAAGGATCGTATCCTTAGTAAGCGCCTGATACAAGGCCTTCGTATCGACAATTCCCTGAGCGGTAACGGGAATATAGCTGACGCGAAAGCCGAATTCTTGTTCCAGCTGGGCAAATGCCGCAGCTACACTGGAATGCTCCGTCTTGGTCGTTATCAAATGATTTCCGCGATGGCGATTCGCTAACGCAAAGCCCTTGACGGCAGTGCTGTTTGCCTCACTGGCACAAGAGGTAAATATGATTTCATCACCCCTAACAGACAAAAGCTGTGCAATTTGTGCACGGCTTTTTTCCATTAATCGCTGCGCTTCCCGTCCCGGCGCATGCAGGGAATCCGCATTCGCATACAGCTTAGATAACAGTCTTGTATAGGTATCAAGCACCTCAGGATTCAGCGGTGCAGTCGATGCATAATCAAAATAAATCATCCTATGCCACCTGATTCATAACTGCCGCATCCTTTTTATTAATCAAATTCTCATATGCACCCGGATGCATTTTTTCGATCGCCTGAATACCGATCTTAAGTGCCTTTGTATATTGTCCGTTACGGAAGCATAGCTCACAGCGTGTCAGCTCAGAATCAATTTCCGGATAGCTGGAACGATAACGATTGCCGAATACGATTGTGTTCTCCACCATGATCGCCATACCGACAAGATTATTTACACTGTTATACAGCGTATAGATATAGTCAATCGCATTACGAAGCTCACTGTTTAAACGCTTTACATCTAACGGCGTATTATTCAGAATACAAGAGATATCCTTAATCATATTTTTCGCTCTGTGTAAATCGTCCTCATATTTCTGTGATACGCTCGGCAAACGATGCTTCGACATTTTCACATGAATCTCATTTACGATCAGCTGCAGCTTCACAAGCTGTTTTTTCGCACGCTCCTCATCACTGCAGGCTGTTTCCAGCTTCACCTTCATTTTTGCGACTTCATCCACAAAAATCGTATTGCTTTGATCTAATTCCTTATAGGATATCAAAACAGTTGTATAAGGAACCGACTTCTCCAAAATGATTTTTTCCAGCTTACGCTTCATATCATTCAAAACACTTAAGCGCTCATTTGTTTCCTTTAAGCGTTCCGTCCAATTCTCAAAGCCGAAGCGCTCATAAACGCGATTATACAGCGTTTCAATCGTTTCCACATCCTGATTGACCGTCTTGATGCTGTCAAATAAAATCTCCACATTACCGGAAACCTCATCAAACGCCTTCTCCTCTTTATCAATCTGCTCCTGCAGCTGATTTAAACGCTTTTCACATTCATTAAGGTCTTCCTCAACATTTTCGACCTGACCGTTACGCAGCTTATTAAGGTCTTCCTTCAGCATATCGGAAATGATTTCCAAATTCTTTTTGATTTCCAAGTGCTCTAAGAAAATGCCTTTGTTTTTACATTGTGCATAATTGTAGCCGACCTCATCGATAGCACGCGGAAGTACGCCCTTCGCGCGCTCATATAAAGCCGGAAGCACCTGTAACAGCGACTCCAAGCGATGAATCGTTTCAAGGATTTCCTCTTGTTGATCGGCAGCCTTATTGAATTCAGAGGCAAACATCCATTCCTCGAATAACGAGAACATCTTTTCAATCGCATTGATTTCACGCTCTAAATATTCATTCGCCTGATGGAAGGCAGTACGATTATCGGTTATCTTTTTCTTGATGGAACGGAATTCTTCCTTCAGCTTATTGATCTGTTCACGCTGTTCATTTTCCTTTTCCAAGACCTCATCAAGCGTTTCATTCACTCTGCCGGCATTCTCCTCGCATTGATTCAACAGATTGACAAGTGTTGACATCTTGCGATTGGCCGTTTTTGTTTTACGCACATAGACAAGATCATCGATTTCCGCCAGCATAACGCTACATTCCTTCAGCTTCTCCTGTACCATATCAAAATCATTTTTACAGCCCTCGACACGCTGTGCCATTTCCTGATTGACACGTGACAGTGCAACTGCTTTATTCAGCTTAAATGCCAAAGGAATACTCTTTAAGGCATTGTATTTCAATTCAAGCTCATCAAGCTCCTTCTTTGCCTTTTTCTGACGAAGCATGACCATTACGATCGTAAGTATCACAAGTAATACGATACCGATTGCGATATAGACCAATACCTCAGTCGTAACAATATTTTTTATATTTGTAATGAAATCATCCATATTTGTACCTCGCTTGAAATTTGTATATTATTCACATTATTCCACGATTTATTATATCATATTTTATAAGCTAATTCATTAAGAAATTTCATATTCTGCATAAGAAAAATAGATGTAAATAATTCCAATTCAATCAAAAGCGATGAAACGGCACTTTTTCATTGACTTTCCTACTATATTCTGATAATATATACTGGCGTGAAAATGATAGCGGCCGGTAAAGTCATGCGGCATATCGTGTTAATAACATACTTTGTATGGGACAATCGAGTAGCTTAGCTGAAAAGTGAGGGTGTCGTGAGTATTAACACAACGGATGATGATTTACCCCTGTTGTTGTCAAATCACCGACAAACAATAAGGAGGACATAACATGTCAAGAATTACAGGACCGACTTGGAAAGTTTCCCGTCGTTTGGGCTTCTCCATCTTGGAAAACGGAAAAGAATTACAAAAACGTCAGTACGCACCGGGACAGCACGGACCGACAAAGCGTGTAAAGCTGACTAACTACGGCTTACAGCTGCGTGAGAAACAGAAAATCCGCTTTATGTACGGTGTAAATGAGCGTCAGTTCTACAACACCTTCACAAAAGCAACTCGTATGAAGGGCGTAACCGGCGATAACTTCCTTTGCCTGCTGGAAAGCAGATTGGATAACATCGTTTATCGTATGGGTATTGCACCAACAAGAAGAGCAGCACGTCAGCTGGTAAATCACGGTCATATTTTATTAAACGGTAAAAAATGTGATATCCCGAGTGCTCAGGTCAAAGTAGGAAGCACAATCGAAATCAAGGAAAGATCAAGAAATCTTAAGGTCATCAATGAATCTTTAGAAGCTTCCTTGAATACACCTGCTTTTGTTGATTTCAACAAGGATACAAAAAAAGGTACTTACCTTCGCTTACCGGAACGCAGTGAATTGAATCCGGAAGTCAACGAATTATTAGTCGTAGAATTCTACAACAGATAATCATTGAAACGATATGCTGAGCATATCGTTTTTTTTATACCTTCACTTCCCTTTTTATCTTATGATCGTGCGGATAAGACAATGAGAAGCTTTTCTGTCTGATTCAAACCGCCGTTTTATAGGATACCATACAAAAAAACAGGTGATGTGCAAGAAAGGGAAAGTTACACCGTCACCTGTGATTTGCCGTTTTAACGGCATTATGGGCTGATTATATATAACCATATGCAGAGTCTGTGCTTTTTGATCCTGATATGCCCTTCGACCAGACCCTGCATATGAATGTAATAGGTAATGAGGGTTGATAATATTGATACGAAAGGTTTTGAGCAAGAAGATAGGATTCCACTCGAAGGGCATAAGCTTATACTGACATAAAGGAAACATGCTCCGCTACTATTTCATAGTTATAGTAAGTTTGCGTTTCTTTTTCGACGCTGTAAGTTTGAATGCGTCCCTTGACTCCGAGCATGTCACCGATTTTACAGATTTCATTGGCTGTTTCCGCAATGCCCTTCCATAAAGTAACCGAGATTTTATCACTGTCATAGATACCGTTGCTGTTTTTAAACGGTCGCACGATATCCAATAGAATCGTCGCATACTTAATTCCGGAAGATGTTTCACGAAGCTTGGGAAGCTCTGTAATCCGTCCTGTCAGTACCACGTTGTTGATCACTGCATCCTCCTCCTTTCCAAATTAGCTTTTTTATACACGCTCTTGTGTACGGGCATATTATCGCAGTTTTTATGACAGCGCTCAAACTGCCGTATCTGTCATAATCGCCCTTTATATGTACAAAAAAAAGTGCACAGTGTACACTTTTTCTTTGATTATCACAAATTTACCGATATTGAAAAAATTGTTATTTAGGCATCAGACGCACGATTGCACGATGCTGATTATCAAGTTTATGCACAACACTGCGCACGTCCTCTTTCGTCAATTCATCGACAATATCCAAAGTTTTGAAGTAATCGATGCCGGTGAAATAACTGCGGCAGAAGCTGACCGCAATATCATCAAAGCTGTTCATGGAACGCACTCCCTGCGCAAAATAACGCTTCTTTAACTGATTCAAAAGGTTTTCATCAAGCGTTCCCTGCTTCATCTGTGCCATGCATTCTTCACACAGACGGATAAATTCCTCAGGCTTTGAGGTTTCACTGTAAAACATCAAAATACCGTAATCCTCGCCGAATTCAATATCACAGCCGCAGAAATCATTGATTATTTTTTGATCGAGCCACTGTTGATAGCGGGGATTCAAGCTTGTAAAGTTTGCATCTAAAAGAAAACGGATCGTCCATTCGCTTTTTAAGCGCTCATAGGGATCAGTAATTCCCTTCAGCTTATAAGCAACACAAAGCTTTGGTTCGCTGACATCCATCGTAAAGCTAAAATCCTCACGACATACGGCTTCAGGCTCCTCGGCACGCAGCGTTTCACACGGTGTCCACTCAGCGAACTGCTTTTGTGCTTGATTGGTTTCAATCACCTCTAACAGCTCCTTGGGATCATGACCGCTGACACATATCAGCATCATATTGGACGGATGATAATTCATTTCATAACAGCGATAAAGCTGATCCACTGTCGTATTTGACACATCATCATCCTCACCCGCGATATCAAAGCGCATCGGATGCTTATGGAACAGTGAGGTATAGGCTTCCATCAATAAGCGCTGATCGCTCATTTCCTTATACATATGAAGCTCAGATAGGATAATGCCCTTTTCCTTTTCCACGGAAGCCTGATCGATATCTAATTTCTGTACAAAATCCAACAACAGCTTCAGCGGTTCCTTAGGATCGTTGCTGGTGCCGGCATAATATGCCGTTTCACGATAGCTTGTAAAGGCATTGACATTTGCACCCATTTCAGAAAACATATTCATCACGTCTTTTTCGCCCATCGCAAACATCTTATGCTCAAGAAAGTGAGCGATTCCGCTTGGATGCTCAATCCGCTCGCCGTTTTGAAGCTGTGCCAAATCCATTGCCCCGAACGGTGTCATCATCATAAACAGACTTTTCTCATATCCGGGCTTATGCCATAACACCACATGCAGCCCGTTATCTAATACGACTTCGTTATATGTTTCTTGATAACGCTCATTTTTAATCTGTTTCATCTTGATCATCCTCCTGACATACAACAAAGCTCATACAATGACGGCAGTTTTTAAATACGCGCTTGACATCATCTATGGTTACAGCCTGAATTCGCTTGATTCGCTCATCAATAGAAATATTTTGATTCAGCACTTGATTTTGATAAAGCTGCGCAATTACGGAAGGCATGGAATCCTTGCTGGCTCTTAATGAGTTGATGATCATCGTTTTGCTTACCGTCATCAGCTCCTCGTCAAATTCACCGCTGCCGATGCGCTGAAACTGTGTATGAATGACATCGATTGCTTGATCGATATTTTCAGCTTCGACTCCGGTCGTAACGACCATAGCACCGTCAAAGGAAATAAGACTTGCCAGTATGTTATAGCACAAGCTGCGCTTTTCTCTTACCTCGCGAAATAATAATGAAGTCGGATATTGGCCGAACATCGCATTTGCGACACGCAGTGCATAATAATCGGCATCACAAATACCGATATTTGTCTGCCACATCATAAAGATGTTGCATTGATTGACAACACGCTGTTCCTTCTCATAACGGCTTGCCTGCTCACTGTGAAAAATATAATGGGATTCTAAATCAACATTACGTGCTTGAAAGGATAAATGCTGTTGAATCAAAGCAGTTATCTGTGCTTCATCAATCGGTCCGCATACGATCATATCGATGCGCTCCTCATGAAGCAGGTGCTTATGAGCACGCAGCACATCATCCAAAGTCAGCTTTTCTAATTCCTCTAAATCACCGAGTGAGGAAATTGCCAGTGAACTTCCTTCTCCGGCCAAACGCAGACCCTGAGCCACTACATATTGTGCAGCATCATCTCGAAGCCGCATAAGCTTTGCCTTCAATACCGCCTTTGCTTCCTCGAAGGCTGCCTCATTTAACAGCGGATGAAACAAAGCCTCATGAATATACGCAAAAACCGACTGTAACAGCTCTTTGTCCTTCACATAACGAGGATCGATCACTCTTGTACGAATTTCCAATACCTGAGCCTTTCCGTATCCGACGGTCTGGGCACTGATTTGTGTTCCGTACAGATTATCCTGAATATCACTCATTTGTTTTTTCGTCGGATATTTTTCACATCGATCACAGATCATGATCGCCAATAAGCTGCGCAAGGAAGCAAGCTCCTTACGTAACGGTGCCATAAAACGGATACTGATTCCGATATCCTTAAACTTATCATTCTTATCAAGCTGTAGGGATACATTTTTTACTAATTCCATATTTTCGCCTACTTTCCTATTTTAGTATGAAATAACTCTATTATTATATACGAAAGTGAAGCAATAAACCAGTAGAATCACTATTATATCCTTTTTTAGCAATAAAAAGACAGCGAATATTTTGATTATTTCAAATAAAATGCCTAATAAAAAGACACTGCGTGCCTTTTTACATTGAAATATCAGCTTCATCGTCCTCACTGCTTTTCGCATAAACCTCACGAGGCTTACTGCCGCGAGCCGCTCCGATGATACCGCGTTCCTCTAACACATCAATCAAACGGGCAGCGCGTGCATAGCCGATACTGAATTTTCTTTGAATCAATGAAGTGCTTGCCTTACGTGTGGAAATCACAAATTCCTTGACTTCCTCATAAAGCGGATCATCGTGTCCGGCACTGCTTGAGGTTGCCTCGATACCGCCGTCCAACGCTTCTAAGCGCAAGAATGCATCATCGTATTTCGGCTTTGCCTGACGTGACGCAAACTCACAGATTGCCGCAACTTCCTCATCGGATACAAATGCTCCCTGAACACGTGTTGCCACCTGTTCACCGACCGGTATGTAAAGCATATCGCCCAAACCTAACAGCTTTTCGGCTCCGACCTGATCCAATATCGTTCGAGAATCGACCGCCGAGGATACCGCAAAGGCGATACGGGATGGGATATTTGCCTTAATGATACCGGTAATTACATCAACACTGGGACGTTGCGTCGCTACGATCAAATGAATTCCGGCAGCACGAGCCAGCTGTGTAATACGCTGAATACTGGACTCTACCTCTTTGGCTGCCACAAGCATTAAATCCGCAAGTTCATCGATGATCACAACGATCCAAGGAAGCTTTTTCAAGCCTTCCTCAGGATGATTTTCGATATAACCGTTATAGCCGGCAATATTTCTGACCCCTGCCATTGAGAACAGCTCATAGCGATTGTCCATCATATTAACGATGACCTTTAAGGCTCGATTGGCTTCCTCACCATCAGTAATCACCGGTCCCAATAAGTGTGGAATTTCACGATACGGAGTGAATTCCACCTTTTTCGGATCCACCAACAACAGCTTTACCTCATCCGGCTTCGTGCGCATCAACAGTGATGTAATGATCGTGTTGACACAAACCGATTTACCGCTTCCGGTAGCTCCGGCAATCAACAAGTGCGGCATTTTATTCAATTCACCGTAAACACAATTCCCCATCAGATCCTTGCCGAGCGCAACCGCCAGCTTTTTATCCTCATATTGAGGAGGAATTTGTTTCATTAATTCTTTCATCGATACCGATGTCTTTTCCACATTCGGTATTTCGATTCCGACAGCCGATTTACCCGGTATCGGTGCTTCGATACGAATATCCTTTGCGGCAAGCGCCATTTTGATATCATATTGAAGATTGGAAATTTTATTGACACGTACACCGAGATCGGGCTTTACCTCAAACTTGGTAACGGCCGGTCCGATATGAGTCGCTACAAGCGTTGCCTTGACACCGAATTGATCCAAGATTTCAATCAAACGTCTGCCGCAGTCATTTGCGGCATTGATATTATTGATCGACTTGCCTTTTTTACCGCTGTCCTTTAATAAATTTAAGCGCGGTAAGCGATAATTGGTATAATCCTCAACAAACTGTGATACGAACGTATCCTGTTTACCGATCGTTTCATTGATAATCCGCTGATTTTCATCAACTTCATGATTTGTTGGTACTGAAACAGGTGCTTCCATCTCTGTTTCTTCACTCAGAATTTCAAGCGCAGCTTCCCCTTGCGGCTCCTCATGATCTTCATCAGCTTCCAAAAAGGAAACCTGACCTTTTTTCACTCGTTCCTCTAAACTCATTTTCGCCAAAATGCTTTGATCCTGTGACTCCTCATTCAACGGCTCGTCGGCACGAATATCAGCCATTTTTGCCTTGCGCGCTTCCTGTTTCGCCGCTTTTCGCTGTGTTCTGCGCTCTTTATTCTGCGTTTTTACACTCGCTAAGGGCTCCTTGATTTTTTCCTTCGTGCTTGACATCCATTCCATAAAGGCACCGCTGGCAAGCAAAATCAAACCAAGCAGCAACAGCGCTACTATAATGATCCATGTACCGGTATAGTCAAAGAGAAAGGACGATACACTGACAAGCATAGCGCCGATCAAGCCGCCCCCTGAGGCAAGCTCTCCCGAAAAAATCATTGCCGAATTGCCGACAAAGGTGCTTAATACCGCCATTCCCTTTTGTGTAGTATCATCGGGAACAGAGGCAGCCAACAGCCATGCCGTCAACAGTACACCGAGGGCGACCGTATAATTCAGCGGTATCTCCTGAAAGGAGCGCTTCAGCATCAACAATATCGCATACAGAATCGCAACACCGTACACGATACCGTATAAATTACCGAAGATATATTTTACACAGCCGGTCAAAAGCTGACCGACAAAACCGATCTGTAAACCTCCGATCAAGGACAAGGTGATCATAAACAACGCATATACATAAAGCAGAATTTCATTCTCCTTCTGTTTCTTTTTGCTGTTTTTTCTTGTCTTGTTCTTGGCCATAAGACCCCTCCAATCGTTTCTATCCTACGTTGATTTCCATAATTACAGGGAGCACCATCGGACGCTTTCCTGTTTCCTTCATCAAATATTTCGTAATTTTATCTCTTGCATCCCCGCGTACCGTTAAATTATCATAACGCTTTTCCTTTACGGCCGCTTCAATACAGCCTTCAATGATCGAAGCTACCTCTTTCACGATATAGTCGGCATCCTTTAAGTAGATCAAGCCGCGAGTTTGCACATCGGGACCGTTGATCACCTTCTTGGTTTTCATATTCACTCCGACTCCGACAATCATAACACCGTCGGTTGACAGCGTTTCACGATCCTTTAATACAACACCGGTCACATCCCAGTTTTCCTTGCCGTCAATTAAAGTATCCTCCAGCTGCAGATGCGTAGACACACTCTTTAATACCGTATTTTCAAAGGTCGCAATCTGACCGTTATCCAAAATCAAGATACGATCCGGTGAATAACCCATTGAGGTACCTAAATTCGCATTCATCACCAAATGACGATACTCACCCTTGACCGGAATATAATATTTCGGTTTAAACAGATAAAGCATCATTTTCAGATCCTCACTGCTCGGGTGCATCGATAACACTGTTTTAGAGCTTAAGGAGAATATATGTCCGCCTTCCTTATAGATATCATTTTCCATATCGGTAGCTTCCATTTCCGTACCGCTGACGACCGGTGAAGCCATTATGATCGTATCACTCGGTCTGAAGGACACTCGAGAATCCTCATGATTCGCGATATTGTTCATCGTTCGAAACAAATTCTTACCGGAGCCGCTGATTACGATAACGACATCCTCAACCTCATCACTGAAATTCCATTCCTTCATTTCCAGCTCACGAGGAACCTGATAATACTTGATATCTTCAAGCTGCTTCAAAAGCTGACGAAGCTCCTTATCGTGAAAATAAATCTGTTTATTCATGCGCTTACAGATTTCAATGATTTCAATGACACGATATAAGCTTTGACGATACACGGATATTAAGATACGACCGTTGTTTTTTTCAAAAATCGGTTCAATCAAATTCGTAATGCGATGATTCGGCGCCGTATGACCGCTTCGCTCCACCCCTTGTGATTCACTCAACAGACAGAGCACACCGCTTTTGCCGATATCACTGAGTTCATTCAAATCACAGATATACTGTTCGGAAAGCATATCGTAATCAATGATAAATTCACCCGTATAGACGATTGCCCCCTGATCGCTCATGATCGCAACACCAAAGTTATCCGGATACGCATGCGTCATCGGGAAGGTTCTGACCTTGACACCGCCGATTCTTTGTACACTGGAACGACTGATGCGATTGATCTTGACACCCTTAACGCCTTCCTTTTTCAGCATATCATGAATGATATTGGCCGTCAGTGCTCCGGTATAGACCGGCGCTTTGATCTGCTTCAACAAATACGGCAGTGCCGCTACGACATCATCATGTCCGTGCGTAATAAAAATACCTTTGATTCTTTCCTTGTTTTCAATCAAATAAGTGAAATCGGGAATGATGAACTCTACTCCCAGCTGTTCTGTGTCAGGAAACTTTATACCTGCCTCAATCACAAAAATCGCTTCATTGACCTCGACGATATACATGTTTTTTCCGTTTTCATCGAGTCCTCCGAGCGCAAATATGCGTACTTGATCCATAAGATCCCCATCCTTTCGTTTTCTATTTATTATGTTATTTCTACATAAATGAAATACTTTTAATCATTGCCGTACTAACTAATATTATACCACTTTTAACCGTAAAAAGACATTGAAAAATACAGAAAAAAAGTGAAATAATCACTTTTTTACAGGACCTGTTCCCCGTCCAACGACCAAGTTTTCGTATCGGTAATGCGCACATCTACGATATCGCCGCATTCGGCATTATGATTGATAAAGTTAACAGGCTTATTTGTTTCCGTATAACCGCTGAATATCTGCGGATTTTTCTTACTGGGGCCGTCAACCAAAACCTTGACGACTTTGCCCATATACGCGTCATTATTCACTCTTGCGTAATGATTGACTGCCTCATTCAAGCGATATAAGCGCTCCTGCTTCACTTCCAAAGAGACATTGTCGGCCATTTTCGCTGCCGGTGTGCCCTCACGCGGTGAATAAATGAATGTATAGGCATTGTCAAATTGACATTCGTTTACGATATCCAATGTATGCTGAAACTGCTCCTCGCTTTCATTCGGAAAGCCGACGATGATATCGGTCGAAAAAGCACAATTCGCAATGCGGCTTTTCAAGCGATGAAACAAATCACGATATTCATCGATCGTATAACGTCTGCCCATCAGCTTCAGAATGTCGCTGTCTCCGGATTGAACCGGCAAATGGATAAACGGCATAATATTATCATATCGAGCGATCACATCGATCATATCATCACTGAAATCCCAAGGATGTGAGGTCATAAAGCGAATTCGCGGCAGTCCTGTTTCGGCCGCCTTCGCCAAAAGCGTCGCAAAGCCGCCTTCGATTGCCAAATCCTTACCGTAGGAATTGACATTTTGACCTAACAGCGTGACCTCTTTAAAGCCCTGACTTACAAGCTCGTTCAACTCCTGCAGAATATCCTCCATCCTTCGAGAACGTTCCTTGCCGCGTGTATACGGGACAATACAGTAGGTGCAGAACTTATCACACCCGTACATGATATTTACCCATGCCTTATGCTTGCCGAAGCGTTTTACGGGCAGATCCTCAATGACCTCTCCTTCTGCCGAATATACCTCAACGATGCGCTCCTGATTCATTGCCTGTGCCAAAAGCAGCGGCAAGCGATGAATATTATGCGTTCCGAAAATCAATCTTACCTGCGGATATTTTTGTAAGAGAAGCTGTACGATTTCCTCTTCCTGTGCCATACAGCCGCACAAACCGATAATCAGATTCGGATTTTCCTTATACAATCTTTTCAATGCGCCTAATTCGCCCAATACCTTATCCTCGGCATTTTTACGAATCGCACATGTATTCAATATGATTACATCGGCAGCTTCCTCGCATTCACAGGGCGTAAAGCCAAGTGCTTCCATAATGCCGGCAATCGTTTCACCGTCACGCTCATTTGCCTGACAGCCGTAGGTTCTTAAATAATAATGCTTCTGCGCTCCGATTCCTTCAATATCCTTCGGAATGCTGAATAATTCATGTCGTATCGCTGCCTCCTGCTTTGTGCGGACCTGTGCCGCCTTTAAGTCGGGAAGCGCCCAACCTGGTTGTTTTTTCATAATCTGCTCCTTATCTGAAAAGAATGCCGAGGCTTGAAAAAAACCAAGCAACGCTTGGTTTTACTGGCTGATTGCGTCTACCGGACAAGCGGATAAACAAGAGCCGCAGTCGATGCAAGTGCCCTCATCGCACTGAGATTTTCCGTCGTCATTCATAGATAATGCGCCGACCGGGCAAACACCTACACAAGCACCGCAACCGATGCAAGTATCCTGATTTACATTAACTGGCATTCTTTATTCCTCCTTTTAACTAAGTACATTATACACATATTAAGCAAAGCTTGCAAGCATTTTTTATCAGTGAAAAGGGAGAATAACCTTAAAAATTTTATAATTTATAATTTTTAACTTTGTTTACTCTTTCATGAACATAATAAGAGAAAACGCACCCGATTCTATCGAGTGCGTACAGTCTTTATTCACTTTGCGGGCGAATCTGAATTCGCTCAATATGCACGGCTTGATTCATTGAATCATCAAAATCAACGACCATACCGCATAATATCGCTGCCCCTTCCGCAACCTTATAATGCGTTTTTTCCTGCTTGATAAAGCGATCCAGCACCTCTTGTGTATCACGGCCCAAAACACTGTCGTAAGCGCCGCACATTCCAAGATCACTGATTGCCGCACAGCCGTTTACGATGCGCTCATCTGCCGTCTGCACATGCGTATGTGTACCGATTACCGCCTGTACTCTGCCGGCAAAGTGATAAGTAAAAGCAATTTTCTCACTTGTTGTTTCACCGTGTAAATCAACAAAATGATAATCGACATCAGTTCCCGCTAAAATGCGCTCCATACAGGTAAATGGACTCTCAGTAATCTGATTCATAAAGATTTCGGCACATAGATTGCTGATCGCAACCCGCTTGCTTCCTACCTGCAGAATCTGGGTACTGCGCCCATAGCTCAGCGGCTCCATATTGGCCGGACGTACAAGGCGCTCAGCTTCATTGATAAACTGAAAGATATTATCCTTGGAAAAGGTATGATTTCCCATCGTTATCATATCGATGCCGTAGCTCAGCAATTCATGATAAATACGCTTGGTAATGCCCTTCCCGTGCGCCGCATTTTCGCCATTCGCTATCACTAAATCCGGTTGATATTTCAGCTTTAAAGCAGGAAGCTGTTCCTTCATACAAAGGCGCCCCGCCTTGCCGACTATATCACCGAGAAATAAAACTCTCATAGTTTTCCTACTTCGCTAATTCGCAAGAGCGTGTTTCTCTGATTACCGTTACCTTGATCTGTCCCGGATAAGTCAATTCCGCTTCAATCTTATCCTTGATATCACGAGCCAGCTTATGGCATGCGAGATCATCCAGCTTTTCCGGTACTGCCATGACACGTACCTCACGACCGGCTTGGATCGCATAAGACGATTCCACTCCGTCGAAGGATTTTGTGATGCGCTCTAAATCCTCTAAACGGTTGATGTAGTTCTGCAGCGATTCATAGCGAGCTCCCGGACGTGCCGCAGAAATCGTATCCGCCGCAATCACCAGATTGGAGATCAAGAATTTGGCTTCCACCTCACCGTGGTGAGACTGGATCGCATTCAATACGACCTCACGCTCTCCGTGCTTCTTACAAAACTTATAGCCGAGCTCAATATGACTTCCTTCGATTTCAGTATCTAAAGCCTTGCCGATATCATGCAGAAGTCCGGCACGCTTGGCAAGATTTTGATTCAAGCCCAATTCCACTGCCATATAGCCGCATAAATTCGCAACCTCAATCGAATGCTGCAATGCATTTTGACCGTAGGAATAGCGGTATTTCAAGCGCCCGATCAGCTTGACGATCTCACGATCGATCTTACCGATACCGAGCTTAAATACCGTTTCCTCTCCGACCTTTGCGATATTCGCATCCATTTCCTTTTTGATTTTATTTACGACTTCCTCAATGCGTCCCGGCTGAATTCGACCGTCCTTGATCAAATGCTCCAACGCCAATCGCGCAACCTCACGGCGAATCGGATCAAAGCAGGAAACGGTTATCGTCTCCGGTGTATCATCAATGATCAAATCAACGCCTGTAGCCTGTTCGATCGCTTTGATATTACGTCCCTCACGACCGATAATGCGCCCCTTCATTTCCTCACTCGGAAGCGCTACTACCGATACGGTACGCTCAATTGCTTCATCCTGCGATAAGCGCTGAATCGATAACGCGACGATATTACGTGCCTTTTCATCGGCAATCGTCTTAGCTTCATCTTCTTTTTCCTTGATATAAGCCATTGTTTCATTTTCCATGCGCTTTTCAACAATCGCAAATAATTCCTCTTTGGCCTCTGCACTGGATAAAGAAGCAACACGCTCCAGCTCCTCTACCTGTACATCAATCTTAGCCTGTAATTCCTTTTCTTTCTCGTCCAGTTTTGACATTTTTTCAGTTAATTGTGCACTTTTCACATCTAATTGCTTTTCTTTACTTGTTAAAGTTTCATCACGAAAATTAAGATTATCCTCACGACGCAACAGCTTGTTTTCCATATCGGTAACCTCTGCCTTACGCTCCTTGATCTCCTTTTCCGCTGCAATTTTCAGTTCATGTGCTTGGGTACGACCGTCTAATACTGCCTGCTTTACCACAGTGTCCGCTTTGGACGCTGCTTCCTTCAGCAATAAATCGGCCTTTTGTTGATTTTTATTTAAACCTGCCTTAGCAATCACAAACATAATCAGGATTCCTAAAACAAGACCTGCCAACCCGGACGCAACGCTCATCATATCCATGAATTTTCCTCCGTTCGTCCTTACCTATTGAATGAGTAAATCACTCACTCTATTATTATACCGAATTTCAACGCATTTCTCAAATACTATTTTCACTTTATTTCATTTTTTGTAAGCATTTACAAGCACAATGGGATATCAAAGTATATGATATGCGTACATGACAGCCTGCTTTCTTATTATATTTACTCAAATTTCACCATAAAAAAAGACAGGCAGAACCTGTCTTAAGCTGTTATTTTAATACCGCTGCACAGCGCTCGCATAAACCGTCCTCGGCCTTGCTTGAAGTGATGTTCCAGCAGCGCGGGCATGTTTGCCCCTCACATGCAGTTACCTTTACCGCACAATTTTCATATTGCGGTAAGCTGTCCTGTGTAAATTCAAGCTTCGATACGATCAGCCATTGTGCCAGTTGGTTCGGGAACACACGCTCAATCAATTCACGATCCGCATCCTCAACCTTTAACGCAACGCTTGCCTCAAGTGATTTACCGATAATCTTTTCACTGCGAGCTTCCTCTAATGCCTTAAAAATATCTCTGCGCAAGGATAATAAGCGTTCCATATCCGTTTTGATTGCTTCCTTATCACTGACCGCCAAAGGCTTCGCAAATGCACCCAAATGAACGCTTTCCGCCTCTGCATGGAAAATATCATTGATTTCCTCTGCCGTATGCACAAGAATCGGTGCCCACAGTCTCAGCATTACATCTACCGCATGATACAGTACGGTTTGTACCTGACGGCGGCGCAGGCTGTCCTTTTTCTCAATGTATAAGATATCCTTCGTATAATCAAGATAATACGCTGAAAATTCATTTGTCATTAAATTTGTCAAAAGACTTGTGATATCAGAGAAGCGATATTCCTTATAGGCCTTTTGTACGGCCTCATTGGCTTCATTCAACAGCACGATCATATACTGATCGCTTTCGGGAAGCTGATCACTCGCAATTAAATCAGCCTTTGTGAAATCTTCATCATTGATATTCGCCAACAAGAAGCGGAATGTATTACGCACCTTGCGGTAATTTTCCGAGCATTGCTTCAAGATATCATCGCTCATGGAACAATCCGCTTGATAATCGACACTTGCGGCCCAAAGACGTAAAATATCGGCACCGTATTTCTTTGTGATTTCCGCCGGTGCTACGGCATTCCACTGTGATTTGGACATTTTAACGCCCTTGCCGTCCATTACGAAGCCATGACTCAGCACCTGTTTATAAGGTGCCTGTCCATGCACTGCCGTACCGACGATCAGTGAGGAATTGAACCAGCCGCGATACTGATCGCTGCCCTCAAAATAAAGATCTGCCGGATAGCCTAAGCCGCGCTCCATCATCGCTCCCGTATGAGAGGAACCGGAATCAAACCAAACATCCATCGTATCGCTTTCCTTGCGGAAAATCTGATTCGGCGCAGAAGGATGCGTATAGCCTTCGGGCAGTAAATCCTTTGTTTCCTTTTCAAACCAAATATTAGAGCCGTGCTCCTTAAACAGCGCCGCAATATGATCAAAGACTTTCTGATCCATGATCGGCGTATCGTCCTCACCGTAGAAAATCGGAATCGGTACACCCCAAGCACGCTGACGTGAAATACACCAGTCACCGCGATCGGCAATCATATTATGCATACGCTGCTTGCCCCATGCAGGAATCCAGTCAACAGCATCAATTTCCTTTAACAGCTGATCGCGAATCTTATCAATAGACGCAAACCACTGGGTCGTCGCTCTGAAGATGATCGGCTTTTTCGTTCTCCAGTCATGCGGATACGCATGTGTAATAAACTCAAGCTTCAACAGCGCGCCGATTTCCTCAAGTTTCATCGTTACCGTCTTATTCGCATCCTCGACATACTGTCCGGCAAGCCATTCACCGGCCTCAGGCATCAAGCAGCCCTTTTCATCGACATTACAATAGGCCTCTAAGTCGTATTTCTGGCCGACAAAGAAGTCATCGGCACCGAAGCCCGGAGCGGTATGAACACAGCCGGTACCTGCATCGGCCGTAACATGATCGCCTAAAATAATCAATGATTCACGATCATACAGCGGATGCTTTGTCGTAATCATTTCCAATTCGGCACCCTTAAAGGTTTTTAAGATTTCCTTTTCCTGCAGCTCAAATTTTTCCCACAGTGCATCGACCATATCCTCTAATACGATCAAATTGCCCTTTTCACTTTTCACTAACGCATAAGTAAACTGCGGATGCAGACAGATTGCCAAATTGGCCGGAATGGTCCAAGGGGTCGTGGTCCAAATAACGAAATTCGCATCTTGATCCAATACGCCTTTTCCGTCCTTTACCTGAAATTTCACAAAGATAGTCGGGCTTTTCACATCCTTATATTCGATTTCGGCCTCAGCCAACGCCGATTCACTGGACGGAGACCAGTATACAGGCTTCAAGCCCTTATAAATCAAGCCATCCATTGCCATCTTACCGAAGATTTCAATCTGATGTGCTTCAAAAACCTTGTCTAAGGTAATATACGGATGATCGTAATCACCGATACTGCCGACACTTAAAAAGCCCTTCTTTTGACGTTCAACCTGTTCCAACGCAAAATCATGACACAATGCACGAAACTTAGATAACGGCATTTTCTTGCGATCATGTCCCTGCTTCGTGATTGCCGTTTCAATTGGCAGACCGTGTGTATCCCAACCCGGAACATACGGCGTCTGATATCCTGCCATAAAGTGTGAGCGAACGATCATATCCTTGATGATCTTATTCAACGCATGTCCCAAATGAATGTCACCGTTCGCATACGGCGGACCGTCATGCAGCACAAACTTAGGTGCTCCCTCACGCTTTTCTAGCATTTTTTCATACAGCTTTTCTTCCTGCCAACGCTTTTGAATGTTCGGCTCCTTACTTGGTAATTTGCCGCGCATCTCAAAAGCTGTTTTCGGCATTAACAACGTATCCTTATACTCCATCATATATCCTCCTTTAAATGAAAAAAAGCGCCGCTAAAGGACGCATTTCATCGTGGTACCACCTTTATTCCCGTCGCCGAAGCGACAGGCACTCATGATCGTAACGGGATCAAACGGATATTTCTACTTGATTCAAAATATCTACTGGGAAAGTGATGCCGAAGCATGGTTCCTCAAAGTCTTGCACCGACCGACTTCTCTCTGACGATTCCCCATACGTGTACGTCTTTCCTCATACGTATTTATACTTCGCGATTTTTATTCAACAAATCCATATCGGGTATCGGCGGGACTTCAAATTCATCCAACGCACGTGACAGCTCCTGAAGCTGTTCATACATATTACCCTTCAGCTCGCTTGCCTCACTGCCAAGCTTCGCAATATCAAGCAGGATGCTTCGCGCCGTCATCAAGGCTTCCTTCACAATGACATCGGCGTTATGCTGGGCTGTGTCCACAATCATATTCGCTTCCTTCATTGCCATTCTTGCCATATCGTCCGCCGCTCTTTCCTTTGCGCTCAGGCCGTCAACCACAAACTGATATTTCTGTTTGATTACATTCAGCTGTTTTTCCACTTCCTCGCTGCGCTGGCGATACATCTCTACTTTTCGGTGCAGCATGGCTGTCTGACTTTCCATTTCGTTAAGGTAATCATCTACCTGATATCGGTTATAGCCATTTTTCATATTATCGAACAATGGCTTTGCCATGCACTTCACCTCCGTTATTGATAGGTACCTATTTCAATTACGATTTTACCCTTACGGCTTATTCGACCCGTTGCGGATATTTGAAATCGGCCAAAGCCGCGAATTGAAACAGTACAATTATTATTGCATAAATAGCGACAATCTTCAAGGGGAATCTGATTAACTTTTACACATTTTCCTTGAATCAATGTCTGTGCCTTCGCTCTTGAGCTGTGAATACATGCCGATACGACTGCATCAAGGCGCATACTGCTGATGCTTGCCGTATGTGTGATCAGCTGTTGTTCAAACTGTATTTCACCCGCATATTCATAAAATGAAATCGAACAGCGCCCAATCATCGTACATTCACGCATTACCAATTCACTGAGCTCACTGCGCACAAAGACAGTGATACACTCCTGCTCGACCAGTAAATCGCCGAGCTGATCACGCGCAATTCCAAGTCCCGTCAAAGCACCGAGCACATCGCGATGCGTTAATATGCGCTGGCGCGGCTGATAGCTCGCCCTGAGGCAAGTGATCGATAATTGTTCCTGTGTAAGTTCAAAGGGCGCCATCATCAGTCGTTTTCGCTCTGCCTGTGCATAACCGCCGTCCTCAAACAGAAACAAGCGCTTGCCGACAATACTTTCGGCGATGCTTAACTCCTGCGGCGTTAAAAAAGGAGTAATGACACAGCGATAGCGGCGCTCGCATTGCTCTATCCAATCCAACACGCGCGCTGCAAACTGCTCATTGCCCCGATAATGCTCAAATACCTTGTTCAATCGCTATTCTTCCTCGCTGCCTTCCAGCGTGATATTGCCGTGAACACCGATTGTACGCGGCGCACAAAGAATCACATTATGACCGATTTTCTGAATACTGCCGTCTAAGGCAAACACAACTCCGGTCAAAAAGTCAATCGTACGCTGTGCATAATCACGCTGCAGCTTATGCAGATTCACAACTGCGGCACGATTTTCCTTTAAACGCTTTGCGACTTCCTCAGCCTCATCAAAGGAACGCGGCTCAAATAAAACCATCTTTGTATCGGTCGGCACACGATTCACAACCTTTGCTCTCGGTTCTTCATATTCGGAAATTGTAGGTGCTTCACCGTCTTCCACTTCCAAAATTTCATCCTCGTCGATCGGTGCGACCCATTCTTTAAACTTTTGACTGATTCCCATGGAAAATTACCTCCTATAAGATAACAGTATTATAGCATGATTCAGCCTTAAGAAAAAGCCTTAGCGTTATTTTTTCAAAAAAAATCATAAAAAAGCGCTGAATCAGCGCCGAAGGAATCGATAAACAATCGAATTGAATAAAATAAACAAGCAGTTACAGCACCTGAACGATGATTACATCTTCACCGATCTGTACGATATCACTGATTTTTACAGGAATTTCCTCAGTCGGAAACAGCCACGGAAAGCAGCGTTTGATGCAGTTGGGCGGCTGGGCAACAAACAGCTCCTTGATAACATAATCCTTTTCACTGAAGCGCAGATCGTTTACCCTGCCGATCACCTTGCCTGTTTTCATATCGATCACCTGTTTACAATGAAGCTCACTGTATCGCATATTCTCACCCTTATCATTCTATGCGGAATATGCCAAAAATAAACCTAGCCGATATGCTTGCGCAGCGTTGCGATCGCATTTTTTTCCAATCGGGAAACCTGAGCCTGTGAAATTCCCAGCTCCTGTGCGATTTCCGTCTGTGTCTTATCCTCATAATAACGCTTTTTAATGATATCCATTTCCTTTGCCTTCAGCTCCTTCATGCTTTTTTTCAGAGCCAGTACATTTTCAAGCAATGCGATTTCATCCTTATCATCCTTGATTTGATCCAATAAATACATTTCGTCACCGTCGCTGTTATAAACCGGCTCAAAGATCGAAATCACCGATTGTACCGAATCAAGTGCATCATTGATATCCTTTTCCCTCACCTCAAGCTGTTGGGCAAGCCATGCGTTGGTCGGCTCCTTTTGATGCTTATGGATATACTCCTCCTTCAGCTTAAAGGCCTTATAAGCCAAATCCTTTAAATGCCGAGATACTCGTATCACTTGATTATCGCGCAGATAGCGCTTGATTTCACCCATGATCATCGGTACCGCATAGGTAGAAAAGCGTACCTCATGACGTAAATCAAAATTATCGATTGATTTCACCAGACCGATACAGCCGACCTGAAATAAATCGTCCATATTATCACAGCGAGATGAAAAGCGCTGTACAATCGAAAGCACAAGCTTTAAATTGCCGTTGATCAGTGCTTCCTTGGCGCTGTAATCACCGTTTTGATAGCGAACAAACAGCTCTTTCATTTCTTTATTCGTGAGTACGACCAACTGATTGGTATTGATACCGCTGATCGTAACCTTGTAGCGACTCATACATCTTCCTCCTTCACGCACTTTCAGTTTTCCCTTGTCATAACCGATTTATGCGTAAGAAGGCCATTAAGAAAAATTTGGCAAAAGGTAGAAATTAAACAAAAAAAGAACGGCGCACCGTTCTACTGCAAATGCTTCATCTGAACCTTAAGCTTTGCGATGATTCGCTTTTCCAAACGTGAAATATAAGATTGCGAAATCCCTAAGCGCTGAGCAATATCCTTTTGAGTCAATTCCTCATGTTCGATTCCGTAGCGCATCTGTAAGATCAAGCGTTCACGCTCCTTCAGACATTTCATCGCCTGCAACAGCTCTCGTTTATTTTCTCTGCGCTCTACCTCTTTGGTTACGATATCATCATCAGTCCCCATAATATCAGAAAGCAGCAGCTCATTGCCGTCATAATCGATATTCAGCGGTTCATCGAAGGAAACCTCAACCTTACGGCGGCTTTTTTTCCGTAAAAACATCAATATCTCATTTTCGATACAGCGCGAAGCATAGGTCACAAGCTTAATATTTTTATCACGCTTAAACGTATTCACCGCTTTGATCAGACCGATAGAGCCGATGCTGATCAAATCCTCCATAAAGATCGGATTTGTTTCATAGCGCTTGGCAATATATACGACTAAGCGCAGATTATGCTCAATCAAGGTGTTGCGTGCTTCCTGATCGCCGTTTTCCAGCGCAATCAAGGCCTCTGTTTCCGCTTCCTTGCTTAACGGCTGCGGCAATGCATCGCTGCCTTGAATATAGTAATTCTCACCGCAGGTTCTTTTACGGCGAAATAGGTTGAATAATCGTTTCAAAAGGTTCATTGTTCTCACTCCTGTGTCATCATATTTAAATTCAATAATGCCTTGGCTCCCAAAGGCAGCTGCAGCTGCTTCGTAAAATGAATCCAAACCGGATGATAATGGGCATTCCTGATACGAGCCTGTGCCATATGACATTTTACCTTGCTTTGTCCCTGCATAGTATTCATCACTATCCATTGTATGTGTGCATCCTTGAAATATTCCTCATAGCGACAATCAAGAAACAATACCGGAATTCCCTCTTGTGTGATCAGATTTCCGCTGTCTAAGTAGCCCTTGACCTTTATGATTTTATCACTTCCCTTCAGCTCTAAGGAATAAATAAAGCTCTGTGAAGCAAGCTCCTGTTTCCAAAAGTAAAACATGCCGAGCCATGAAATGCTCAACAAGCACCAGCAAAGCAGCGGCAGTCTTGTGCTTTCGATAAAATATATGCCGAGATGAAAGCTTCCGCCGTACCATACGTAACAGCTGAAGTTGCATAATAAGCGATGGGCCATCATCAACAGCCAGCTTTTCCATTGATCGTGATAGATCAAGCGAAAAAACAGGGCTTCGATAAATACCGTAAACAGCCATTCCAAGCGATGAAACAGTGTACAGGCCAATAACGGTATCACGGCACTGTAGAGAATCACATACCGGTATCGGCAAGGCTTTGCGCTTAAATAAAAGGCTAAGGTACCGGCATTCAACAGAATCAAAAAGCCGGTGAGCCAAGTCACTTCCATATAGCTTTCCACATGCTTCCCTCCTCCTCTATAAGTATAGCGAAGCACACTTGAAAAGCTGTCGAAGCACAGTGATGAAAAAAAAGAAAATGTGCCGTTATTTCGACACATTTTATTGATTATTTATTCTGTTTCGATCAAACCGTAGCCGCGATCATGTCGTTTATAGACAACGGCAATTTCATCCGTTTCAATATCACGATAGATAAAGAACGAGTGATTCAGCATCTCCATACGCATGATTGCTTCATCAAGCTCCATGCTCTCGGGAGTGATCGTTTTTGTTCTTACGACTTCCTCATCGCTTTCCTCAAATTCATCCTCGATAATTTCAGGCTCTACGAATGCCAATGCCAGCTTTTCTTTATTTTTACGGCTTAAGCGTGTTTTCTGCCGTCTGATTTGATCCTCCAGCTTATCTACCGCTAAATCGATTGCCGCATACAGATCGTCATGAACAACCTCTGCACGAAGCACCGCAAATTTAGTCGGGATCGTTACTTCAATTTTTTGTTTTGTCGGATATACACGAACAACAACATTAGCGACAACCGATTCATCAATGATGAAGTATTTCTCCAAAAGATTCAGCTTGGCCTCGATTTTTTCTGCGATTGCCGGGGTAACGGATATGTTCTTTCCGTAAATTTGGACTTTCATGAAAATTCCTCCTTTTATTTACTATTATTATAACCTAAAATTTTAGAATAAAAAGGCTATCTTTTCCGTTTGGAATATGATAAACTAATGGTGTATAAGTTTGTTTTTTTACTTAAGAGCGCTCATTAGACGATATATGAACATATGTCGTTTTTCATTTGTGCGTTTTTCAGTGTTTTCTACTTTGTTTGACAGTCAGACAAAAAAGTCTTATCAATGAGGATATAAACGAATAACGATGAAAGGAGCGTGTTTTATGAGTTACAGAAATATCCTGCTTTGTCCCGATGAGCATACACAATATCAGCTTTCCTGTATGGATAAGAATGCAGATGCGATCATAGCGTTATCAAACAGCTTGGATTATGAGCTTCCCGAAGGTGCTGTTTTATTATCAGCAAATGCTCAATCAAGTGAAAGAATATCGATTCAACATTGTTCAGAGCTGTTTAAACATGCGGCTTGTATCAAGCTGATCTATTGTGCTTTATCGGTCAATGAATATTTATCGATGCTGTATTTTGTATCACTGTGCAAAGAGCTGCCGATTCAAATACACAATTTTTCTCAGCCTCGTCCGCTTCCGCAGGACGATACTTGTGCTGTTTGGTGTGCTTCCTGTAAGGAGCTTGATGAAACTACTTATCATAATGCGTCCTTTCATTTATTGACACAAAAGGAAAAGGACGATCTGCATCAAAAATGGCTTCCGCTTTCCTCATCGGCATGCCTGAAATGCTTTTCAGACCCTGCTTCGCAAACGATACAGCTGCTTTCACAGGATGCCTTTGATGAGCGAATCCTGACAATGATTTCCGAACAAAAATCCTTTGCGAGCCTTTACCGCTGTTTCTTGACCGATTACGGCCTAAGTGAAAAGTGGCTGCTTTCACGCTGTCATGCGCTCGGGCTTTCCCTTTGATTTTCTACAGTATTTATGCGCTTCATTCGCTGAAATAATCCCTTTTAAGTCCGATACATACAACAGACTGCCTGTTCCTTAAGCAGTCTGTTTTTTATTTGCCTGATAGTAAGCATCGGTTTTCGGTAAACGCGCATAAACGGCAATTTCAATTCCCAGCTGCTTACAAAAGCTGTTGACAGCCGCATATACACATTGTTCTCTGACAATCACCTTTTGCGGTAAGCCGTCCTTTTCAATCGCATCCAACAGCACATCGACCAACAGCTGATCGATCTGTTCCTGACTCTCATAAGCCTCCAAGCGCTTACTGCGGCCGTTTTTACCGCTGCAGACTGCCTCAACGATATAACGATAGCGTTCATCCTTTTGTTGAAGCGGCTGCTTTTCATTCATCAAATAATCAAGCTCATACGTATCGATAGAGCGCGGATACTGTTGGAGAATCACAATATTACCCACATTATCATACTCACGCTGTGCCACCCTTAACGGTATTTTCGGTCCCTGCTGCAGCAGCGTTGCCTTCGTATGCGGATTATAACCGATATAAAGTGCTGCATTACGACCGTTAAAATCCATACGGAAGGTCTTCAGCTTAATCAAGGCTTTTTGTAAGGCCACAAGATAACGCATAAATTCCTTTGCCTGCGTATTGTTTACCACATCTACCTCATAACCTCGTTTCACATCATAAAAATAGACGTAGCAGGAATGCTCCACATACATCTGTGAATTATACGGCTTTGTCAGCTCCGTTTCTTTCAGTTGCTTCTTTGAGAACACAACAGCCGTTCCGTCCTTATATTTTTCCTTATGAATCCCCGATAAATACGCATCCTGCCGTACCAAGGCATATCGGATATAGCTCATTTGATCGGGAAAGAAAAAATATTCGATCTGATCTCTTGTTTGCGTAATCAAACAATAAGCCATTAAGTGATTACCCTTTAAATTGAAAATCAGTGAGGTTTGATCGCTCAATAAGCGTTGTACCTGATGCTGCAACAAATCATTTGCCAAGCCGTATAAAAGCGTTAAATTTTCTCTTTGAATCCGATTTCGTTTTAATCGTGTGCTTCTTAAAACCGTGTTTTGTAAAGCAGCATAGGCTCTGCGCATATCACGCTCAATATGTATTTTTTCAATCTCTTCTCCGATACTGCGCATTTTTAAACGCAGTCTTTGATTGCGATTTTGATAATAGAAATCATCACCGATATCTAACAGCGATAACAATTCTCTGTCACTGCGTGAATCCTTACTGCGCGGGATAGAGCGAAGCGTCAAGCGAAGCTTAGGAATAAAGAAGCGATAAGCTGATCTCGGATGTAAATGCACCTTCTGACAGATGAGATAATGCAGTTCATCAAAGGTCGTTTCAAAGCTGCAGGATACGGGTAAAATCAGCTGATCCTCATTACAGAGATCGATATCAATTTCATGAAGGTCACTTTGTATATCCAATTCATCCTGCATACGCTTCCTCCTTTCCGCTTTATGTAAGTGTTTCCTGCTTCTTTAAGCTACATTATATGATATTTTATTCATTCTTTCCAGTTAAAAAAGCGGATTCTTGTGATTCTGCACAGAATTGCTTTCTTAAGTGAGAGCGAAGTGATAAAAACTATTTTGAATTGAAAGAATCATTCTTCATTCAGCTTTCTTAAATCGGCAAGCGCATGATTTCGATATTGCGGCTCTGATTGACGGCGCTGTTGTTCATGACGGTGCTGTTGCTGCAGCTTTTGATACAGCTCATTGGCCGACATGCGCATCGCCCCCTGTGCCAAAATGACATTCTGTTCCTCTTTATCAGAGGTGGCTACCGTTACTTGATAGGTGTCCGAAAGCTGATGCGTTGTTTTTTCGATATAGGCATCGGCCGTTTGCGCATGCTTCGTATATACGACATGCACCGTATGGTCCTTATAGATACGCTCACGGAAAGCTTCCCTTCGATATGCATCAAATACGACGATCAGCTCGCCGCGCTGATATCCGTGATAGCTTGCCAGCATCGACAGTAAGGCCTTTCTGGCTGCATCGATATTATCCTGTGCGATTTCCTTTAAATTCGGCCAAGCGAAGATCATATTATAGCCGTCAACGATCAAACAAGGCTGCTTATGCGGCTTCGCGGCGATCGTTACCTCACTTTTTTCAACCTGTCTGCCGATACGCTCATGATATTGCTTACGCGGCTGATGCAGCTTAGCGACTGCCTGCCTCAATTCATTTTCATCGATTTTGATCTGTCGATGCACGACATGAGAGCGCACACTTTCCTGCTCCTCATCTTTCTGCAGCTTGACATCCGCATATTGATAAACTTGATCATATCGAATATAAGTCGGTGAGCCTTGAATAAGAAACAGTGAGCTTCCCTTCAATTCCTGTTGCGCAGAAGCTGCATCGATAAGCTTAGAAGCACGCTTTTCCTCAACGATCTGATAACCGACGGCCTGCATCGATAAATCGCCTGTCCCCTTTGTATAAGAACGCAGCTCCAAAGGATAGCTATGTATTTGCGACAGCGGTGCCGTTCCGCTGATTCGCATCTTATCATTTTGTTGCGAAGGAGCATCACATACGGCATTCATCTGCTCCAAATCATATAAGGCTCTGCTGAAGGCGTGCGCAGGAAGCGTCAGATGAAACTGCACCGTCGGCTCTAAAAGAATTGTCTTTCCCATAGAAAGCCCTTGATATAATGCGCGAAATGCCGCCTCTCTTAAATCACTGCCGGCAGTATGCTTATCATGGACCTTGCCGCTGGTCAGCACGATTTCAAGATCGCTCAGCGGATAATCCGTTACTCCGCTCAACTGCTCCTCCTGCAGATAATGCAGAATCATACGCTGTGCCGCTGTCGGTATCATCGTTGTCGGACAAGTGCTGTTGAAGCGAAGACCGCTTCCGCACTGTAACGGAATCAAGCGTAAATGCACCTCTGCATAGTGCTTCAGCATTTCATAATGCCCGACTCCTTCGATCGGATAGGCAATCGTTTCCTGATAAGCAACGCTTCCTTCCGTAAAATCAACGCTGATCGAAAGCCTTTGTTTGATGCGCTCAATTAAGATTTCCTTTTGAATCGCACCGTAAAGCTGCAGATTGATCTCCTTCAAGCGTTCGTCATAACGAAGCCGTAACGAAGGCTCCTCATCTATCAGCCATTGCAGCTTTTTCATCATTTCGGCGCTGTCGATACCCTCGGGAAGTACCATTCGATAACATAAGGCAGCCGTCAACAACGCTTCCGACCCTTCTGTATCCAACGGCTCACTCATTCCGATTTTTGTTTCCTTTAAGCCGCACAGGGAACAAATATGACCCGCACCGATCGTATTGACACATTTATATTGATTGCCGTGATAACAGCGTATTTGATCGATTTTTTCATGAAACAGCACTTGCTTATTGCTTAAGCTTCCGCCGTTTATTTTCACATGCGTTAAGCGTGTACCCGATAAATCATAGGTAATATTATAAACATAAGCTGAAAGCGTATCGGGATATTGCGGCTCCTTTGTATATGTGCACAGGCCGTTTAATAAGGCTTCAATGCCTTCTCTTTTTAAGGCTGAACCGAAAAAACAAGGAAAGATTTTTCGCTTTTGAATCAGCTCGGTAATTTTCGATGCGTCAAAAAAGCCGTTTTTCATAAAGTGCTCCAACAGCTCATCACTTTGCATCGCGATAGCTTCCTGTATTTCATTTTCATCACTGAAATCGATACAGCCTTCATCAAGAAACAGCTTTAGATCCGCCATGATCGTATCACGGTCGGTATCGGCGATATCGGTCTTGTTCACAAATACAAAGGTAGGAACTCGCTGCTTTTCCAATAAACGCCACAGTGTTTCGCTATGTGCCTGTACCCTTGATGTCGCACTGATGATCATGATTGCCGCATCTAAAACGGGCACCGTTCGCTCCGCCTGTGCAACAAAGTCAACGTGTCCCGGCGTATCGATCAGCGTAAATTCCCGCTCGTTCCATAGAAAGCTCGCCTGCTTGGCAAAGATGGTGATTCCCCGCTTCCGTTCCTGTTCCTCATAATCTAAAAAAGCATTTTGATGATCGACTCTGCCGAAGCTTGCATTGGCATGGCTTTGATACAGCAATGCTTCACTCAAGGTCGTTTTTCCTGCGTCTACATGTGCAAATAAACCGAGAATCACCGTTTCACCTTCTTTCCTTATTTCAAATGCTGCATAAAAAAGCGATGGGCATTTTCATATGCAAGCATTCTGATTTCCGCTTCTTGAAAGCCTTGACTTCGCAGCTCATCAATGATTTTCTGCGCGTCCTTGGGACTGTTTAAATCAATCAGCATCGTATCCTGTGCATTATCATAATCATCCATGAAATCACAGCCCAGTGCGATATGTTCCATACCGATCAGCTGTTTTAAATATTTGATATGCTTCACAAGCTGTGAAATGCTTTGCAGCTTGCGATCACGATGCACAAAGGCACCGGCACATACCACTCCGACAAGACCGCCGTTTTCGGCAATCGCAAGTAATTGTTCATCGTATAAATTACGCGGATGATCGCACAATGCCCGCGCGTTGGAATGTGTGGCGATCACCGGTGATTTCGCACAGTCCATAATATCCCAAAAGGTTTTCTCATTGGCATGGGAAACATCGATTACCATACCATGTGCCCCCATCCGTTCTATTACCCGTTTGCCGAGCGCACTTAAGCCGCGCTGCGGATTTCCTCTGACACCGGTTGCCAGCGCATTTTCATCATTCCACGCAAGTGATGCGACCTTGATATCATGCGCATACAGCCAATCGATTTTTTCCTCGACAGCTTCGCGAATACCGCACATTCCCTCTACACTTAAAATCATATTTAAGGTATTCACTTCCTTCAGCTGCTGCTTTTGGGTAATCAGGCTCACATCCTCACAGAGTGCGATTTCCTCATGCAGGGCCGTAATCATTGCCTGCATATCCTCCCATGTTTCATGACCTTCAAAATAAGAGGCGGCACACAGCCATTGAAAGCCGCCCTGCTTTCTTTTTCCCAGTTGATAATCGGCGATGATATTTTGTTTCTGAAGTTCGCGAAGCTTCATCACCGCATATCCGGTATCACCGTGTAAATCAAACAGCTTCATCATAGATACAAGCGAAATATTTCATTTCGGCATTCCCCTTTCTACCTGTATCATATGCACGATCATCGATTTCATTGAGCAGTGCCTGCAGATCGGCACCGTATTCCAAACAGCCGTATGCTTTTTTCCATACGCGAAGTGCGACCGCAACTGCTTCATCAAACATTTCCGTAAAGGAAGCATTACTTGTGATCGTTTTATCACACGGATGACACCATGTGCGTTTCTGAGTATTCAAAATATCATAGGTTTCATCGATTTTTATCGGAATCACATTGCCCGATACTAGCCAAGGCTGTTTCATAACTGCCTCAAAGCCCTTCAATAAACCGCTTTTGGTTTGTTTGGGATCATAGAGATACTCTTGTATTTTATGCCAGCTCGTCAAGGCATTGCGCAGCTGATAGACACGAATTTCCTCATGCAGGGCATCTTTCACCGCCGGTACATAAATACGAGCGATTGCCTTCAGCATTTCCGAATCAAATTCACAGATAGCACTGCATTTATATTCACTGATATCCATATGACACAGCTGCTTCAGCATCATTGCATCCAGCATTGATTCAAAGCGATGGTGATAGCTGCTGCTTAAGCGTGTATGATGCCCCGTCCGATAGAAAATATACGGATGTACACTCATATCCAATGCCCAGTGACAAAGATGTCCGAGCAGATATACGATTTCACTTTCTTTTGTGAACGGATCGTTTTCCTGCATGATCGTACGGATTGCGCTTTCATAAAACGCATTGACATGACCCGCATGAAGTGCACTGCCGATATGATTCAAGCTGTGCTCCTTCAGCATATCCTTCGGCTGCATATGATAGAAAAACAAAAAATCCGGGCCGTTAGAGCCGATATAAAAAAGCTGTAAATGCTTCTCGATCATTGTTTTTATATCAAGCTTGTCGCATTGTTGAAATACTTTTTGCGCAAAAAGCTTGTGAGTGATAATATTAGGCATAAGGTTCCTCCTGTATTGTGCGGAAAGCTGTTTTTATTATAGCATAAAAGTATCAAGTACGATATGAAAGGATAAAAATCTTGGTTTGATCTATATCGATAGTATCAGATATTTCATGTTTCTAACAGAAAGAACGATACAATTCATGTACCGTTCTTATTATTTCAGTCTTGATGCTGATCAACAAGCATCATGAGATTGATTTTCTTGTATGGATCTTTATTATCTTTTAGTCGTAATCGCTTTTGCTTTACTCCAAGAGCCGTAAAGCTTTGTCGATTTCCCGTTATACTTAATCGTTTTATAGGTTCTGACTCTGACATAATACTTTTTCTTGGATTTCAGCTTTGATACGGTTTTATTGGTTGTTTTGTTTTTACCGATCGTCAGCGTTTTAGTGGTCTTGGTGCTGAACTTACTGCTTGTAGAATACTGAAGCTGATATCCGGTAGTTTGAGAAGCTTGTTTTTTCCAATAAACCTTAAAGCCCTTTGATTTAGAAGTTATCTTTGATAAGCTCGTTGATTTAGGCAGAATGTTAAAGGTTTTCTTTACCGTTCCGCTGTAATTCCCTTTAAACTTAATCGTTACCGTGTATTTTCCGACGTTTTTTCTGCCCTTCGGATAGGAAACGGTATAGTTGGCAGAACTGATTGTTTTTCCGTTGCTTCCGACAACCTTAACGCTCGGTTTACGTACTTTTCCGTTATACGTATAATTCGTCGTTGAGAGTGTTATTTTCTTCGGATAATAAATCGTTGCGGCGGACTTTGTCGCTCCGCAGGAGCATTTATACGTGATTTTTCCGTTTTTCGATACGGTAGCCTTAGTAAGCGTACTGATATATTTATGATTACATGTAACCGTAAGCTTGGCAGCCGGACGATAATGCTGTAGCTTTGCCGTAATATTTGCAGAACCCGGCGCAAATGCGGAAACATTGCCGTTTGAGGATACAGATGCAACCTTTGTGTTGCTGCTGCTCCAGCTGATATAGTTGTTATTTAATACTGCCGCTAAAGATGAAAAGCCGGGATTTGTTACATATACCTTAGCTTTTACGGCAGTACCCTTTGATACGCTTGTTTTATCTAATTTCGTTCTCAATTTAAACGTATATTCCGCATCATCTCCAAAGGACCAGCTAAGACCGTGTCCGATTATTGCTTCCTTAAAGGTATCTGTCGCAAGTGCAATCGTCTGCGATGTGGATTTATTGGCCGGTTTTGCACAATTTGCAGTATTTGTAACGCTGCCGAAGCATTGAACCCAATAATACACACCGTTATGCTTCACAACACCGATACCGATGGTTTTGGCATCCTTGGAAAGAATATTTTCTTTATGCCCTTGAGACTTCATCCAAGAATTCATGACCTGCTGCGGCGTAGTCTGACCGGCAGCAATATTTTCGGCAATCATTTTATCGTTCAAGGAAAAAGCAATCGAGCCGTCGGGTCTTGTGTGCGAGAATAACAAAGCATTCTCTCCCGCTCGAACCATTGCGGAGTTTAATAAGGAGCTGTCCATAACCAATTCATGTAAGCCGTTTGCTTTACGCTGTTGGTTCACAAGCTGCAGCACCGCAAAGGCATTGTTGTAATCCTGAGTAACATTGATGTTTACTTTTTGTAAGTAACGATAACCGTTGTAACCATAGGGAGACATATTCGAATCCTTACAAGTGATTTTTGTTGTATCCTCAAACGCTAAAGAATGAACGAATTTTGTACTATACGGCAAAGTGATCGCTTCAATCGATAAACAGTAACAAAAAGCACATCTGTTAATTTCAGTAACCCCTTCGTTCAGTGTAACATTTTTTAAATTGCCGCACGCTAAGAATGCTTGGAAAGGAATCATTTTTAAACCTTTTGAAGTAAAGTCGGTCAGACTGTAACATTCTCCGAAGCATCCGTTACCGATAGAGGTGATATTTATCGGTAATGTAACAGACGTAAGAGCGGTACACTCCGCAAAGGTCTGTGCATACAGCGTTTTAAGAGCAGTTCCGAAATTTATATCCGTTAAAGCAGGACACTTTCTAAACATTTGGTAGGAAGTTGATTCTAAGCCTTTACCGAAGGTTACTGATTTTAATGATTTACATCCATAGAATGTAAAGTCACCCACAGAAGTAACACTGTCAGGTATCTTTACAGCTTCAATTCTATAACAATTTTGGAATGCCGCAGATCCTATACTTTTCACTGAGGAAGGGATAGTTATGCTTGTTAACCATTTATTATAATTAAATGAAGAAGCTGCAATTTCAGTTACTGTAGAAGGAATCACATAAGTCGTATTAGATTTGCCTGCCGGATACATGAATAATGTTTTTCCTTGATCGGTAAAAAGGACTCCGTCTTTTACTGAAAAAACAGGATTTCCGGTTGCTACCGAAAAAGAAGAAAGCGGACAATCAAAAAATGCTAAACGTGATATTTTCGTTAAGCTTCCGGGTACTGAAAAGGAATCTAAAACTGTATCCTGAAAAGTATAATCGCCTAATTGAGCAAGCCCGCTTCCGCCTGAAATTGTTTTGAGCTTTCTGCAATTCGCAAAAGCAGCAGCTTCTAAAACATTAACAGAAGCCGGCAATACAATTTCAGTAATTGAATAACACTCATAGAAGGCTGCTTCACCGATCGTTTTCACTGTATTCGGTATCGATACGGACGTTAGATTACTAAAATTGTTGAAGGCTCTCTTGCCTATCCTCGTTGCTCCGCTGTTGATTACGATTTTAGTAACAGCAGTTCGTTGGGAATACCAAGGTGCAGTATTACTTCCATAGTCATACATTGCCCCGGTACCGGAAATCGTCAAGACTCCGTCCTTTAAGGACCATGTTAAATTATCTCCGCAGGCTTGTGAACTGCTGAAAGCTACCGCTCTGCTTTTGATTTTACCGTTCGATTTTGACAGCTGATAACCGCTGCTCACCTCCCCCTCTTGATCATCTGCAAGCAGTGTCGCTTCTTGTTCCTTGTGTGCTGCAGCTGCACCGTCACCAATGCTTTCGGATGCTTCTGCATCAGCAGCAAAAATCGGTGTTGCCGACAGCATGGATACACTCATTAACATGCACAGTAACAATGATTGAATTTTTTTCATATCTCATTCTCCCTTTCCCATATTAATTCTTTATAATATGCTATACCTGTATTATATTCTTTAAGGGATGAAAAAACAATAGATATCGCGATATTTATTATCATTTTAAATAAATTTTGCTGTTTTCATAACTCACGTTAATGCACGATATTTGAAAACAAACTAATTTCGACAATGAATCATAAAAAAACTGCAGTGATGAATCTATTCTTTCACACTGCAGTATCAATATTAAGATAAATATACAGGACTGCTTTACTGCAACAGCTCCTGATACGTTTGATTGATCAAGTGCCATGTCTGTTGTCCCACGACACCGTCCGCAGGGATTCCCATCAAGCGCTGGAACGCCTCTACACTCGCTCTTGTACCGTTGCCGAAAATACCGTCTGCCGCAAGATCGGGAATCGACGTATAATAAATTGAAATTCCCTTAAGGCGCTGCTGTATCAATAAGACGTCATTTCCTCGTGAGCCGACACGAAGCACATTGCCCGGGAACGGCGGTGTTGACGTGCTCGGCAAATCACCGTTATCGATTTCATTTGCCGTTTTCAAAAGCAGCTCCCAGGTTGCCTGATTCACAATTCCGTCTGCCGCTAAATTAAACTTGCGCTGAAACGCAATGACCGCATTACGGGTCGCGCTTCCGAAGATGCCGTCAATCACAATGACCGGTATTTCACTGTATTGTGAGGATACCGTATTCAAGGCGCTTTGAATCACCGTAACATTCGGTCCGCTGGCTCCTGTCATGATCGGATTGCCCGGGTAGCTCGGTGCGCTGTCATCAGGTACGATCTCCTGATTGATATTTGAGAACACCGCATAAATGCGATCCCAAGTAGCTCTGCCGACGATTCCGTCCTGAATCAAGCCAAATCGCTTCTGAAACGCAATAACTGCCTGTTCCAAGCCTTGACCGAAGCGTCCGTCAATCGATACTTCACCGATTTCCTTATAAAAGACAGCGATGCTCGCAAGGTAGTATTGAAGCAGCTGCACATCTACACCTTTACTGCCCTCACGAAGCGTAACTCCCGGCCATTCCCCGCTGTACAGATTTTGAATCTGACCGATGGATTTCAGTTCAGCCAGCTTACGCACTGCCGCATAGATAAAGCTGATCTTATACCAAGTAGCCTTACCGACAACACCGTCAACACCCAAATCAAACTGGCGCTGAAATTCACGCACTGCCGCTTCGGTTGAAGCCTGAAAGTTACCGTCTACAGGGAAAATCGGCTGAATATTCGGATAATTGATCGATATCGCATTCAACTGCTCCTGAAGCTGTCTGACCTGTTGACCGCTCGATCCTACTCTTAACGGTGTTCCCGGATAAGAGGACACGATATCCTGAATATTATCCGTTGAGCGAATATTGATTTCATCACCGTAGTAATAGCGTAAAATTCTTAATGCCGAGTAGCCCTGATTCGCTAAATCCAAGGTACCCCACTGCTTCAAGCCCGGACACTGGGCATTTTTACCGTCACAATATTCCGCATAATACGGCTCCATATAATTTCGCTTTTGAATATAATCGCCGAATACCTCATCAACGACCTCCGCAATCGAATCATAAATATTGCGATTTTTCACGAATGCCTGATCAAAGGCCGTAGAATTCGTAATATCAAAGCTGTAGCCCTTGGAGCGATACCATTCCGTATAAATGCGATTCAGCACCAATGACATCTGTGCCCAAATATTTGCCTTTAATGCCTCATAAGGCCATGTCGGATAAATTTCCGAGCTGGCAACATTTTTCAGATAATACAAAAACGGTACTGTTACATTCTCCGCATTGCGGTCGGGTCTGCCCAAATGAACGGTGATATTGGTCGGAATCACGACCTGGGTCAAAATACGTGCCGTCGTATTCGGCGGTGTCTGTCCGACATTGTTTCCCCCTTCGTTTGTCAACAGATGATGATCCGGAATCACATCGATATTGCGCTGTGCACTGCGCTGTAAGCGTGTCGGAATCGGTTCTACGTTTAAATAGCTGTATTCACCCGCAAATACCTGTACTCCCAATATCTCCTCAAGCTCAAAGCCGTTCGCACGAACCTGAACATTGTAGGTTTCATACGGTCTTGCATCATTTCCTTCACTTAAGCTTAACGAGCGCTCCGGTGCATATAAGGCAATCATTTCGGTTTTGCCTGCATCATCGGTCATAAAGAAATCCTCAAATACCACTTCATCATCATTTACCTTGTAGACTCTTACCATCGCCTGTGTCAGTGCATATGCCTGATCGCCAAGCGAGACTTGAACCTGTAAATAACCTGTTGCGATAATCCCACCCCCTAGGCTAGAGTATGGAATTCTGAGGTTTCAGGCTGTATGAATGCCCAGTCCCAAAGAATAAAAAACCATTGTCAATGACAATGGACTATTTACGATTGAAATAATACTTTCCGTTTTTCGCATGAATCGCATGAATTCTTGCCTCATTTTTATTTTTTTCAGCGGACAGCTGTGAAAGCATGGAATCTGCCATGCGATAAATATAGACCGAGATTCTGCGCATTTCTAAAATCGTATACATTTCCTGCGGCTTTCGCTGAAACAAACGATCGGCATTTTCCGCAAAGCGATCGACGGATGGAATATGCAGATCGAGCTTTACCAAGCTTTTATGCTCCGCCTTAAAAAAGCGTACATCATGAATCATTGCCTGAAATGCCTCATTTAATGCCGCACACGCAAAGGCATCTTCCTCAGATATGGCTTCTAAGCGCTTCACAAACGGCTTCACCCGATGATTCAAGAGCTTTAAAGAGCCCATGACCTGAAAGATTCGGGCGTTTTTTTCCTCTAATGATGTTAATTCGCTTTGCGTTTCCTTATCCACGTAGAATCACTCTTTCCATCAACATGCCTTATTTTATCATAATTTACGGTACATGAAAATGATAGAATTCATTTTTTATCAAGGTTTTGACAATGTTTTAAAAAGTGCGAGTAAAACGGTAATCGCTAAGCAACAATCTATTCCAGTTCGCTAATCAAAGAAAAAGTGAATTCGTCTTTGTCCTTGATCGTAACCTTATCCAATGCCGGACAATATTCCATTGCGGTACAAACCTCGTTATTGTCGGATTCATATACCCACCACGGTCCTTTTTGCGAATCCTGTGTTTCATCAAGCAATGTGATAAGATATGCACCGTACGGGCCGTTATCAACTTCAGCCTTTAGCTCGATATGGGTTTTTAACAGCTCAGCCAGTGTTTCACAATCACTGTCAACGCTGATCGTTTCCTGATGCGTTACACCCTTGACATGAATGGTGATTTGTTTGGCTCCCGCCGTACCCTCATTGTTGTTTTTGAATGCAAAGGCAAGCACACCCAAAAGAATCAGTGCTGCGACTGCAGCGATCCATTTTACTTTTTTAGTCATAATATACCTCTTTCCTTCTTTTTCATCTATTTTTTATTGCAGCTTTTATTTCGCTTAACGAACACTTCCGCTTTTTTGTTTGAAGTGTCTTCGATAGTTCTTTGTATTCTTATTTATTGTTTTTATCAGCCTGATTCACTTACTGTCGCTTCTGTAAGGCTTCTATGCGCTTACTGAGCGGCTCATATAGGAACAAACAGCTTAAAAAGGATAAAATCCCTTGAATCAAGCTTGTTTTTAAACCGCTGATCCAATATAACAATGTCATATGCTTACTGAATAACAGAAACGGCAAATCTAACAGTTGTCCGCATAAAAATGACAGAAAGCCGCATAACAGGCACAGACATAACAGATGCTTGTTCAAAAAGCCTTTAAAAAGCACTACGACCAAGGCATACAGCGGATAGATCATCAAATACATACAGGTCCAAGGAGTGATCCCGAGAAACAGCATATTTAAGCAGGCAAATATCACACAGGACAATATCGCTTCCCTTTTGCTTGAGGTCATTGCGTATAATACGATAGTAAAGGTAATCAGCTCTAAATACAGGATATTGGAAAACATCTGAAATACGCATACCATAGAGGCGGACATCAGCGCAATTTTCGTCAGCTGCTTTACTGTCATTTTTGAGGCTTCCTTCGCTTGGAATGGGAAAAGCCTTGAGAATGCTTTTTATTATTCGGTTTTATCAAGCATTTAGATCCGTAGCCGATCAAGTCCTCACGATGTGCCATACGCAGTGCCTTTTCCACCAAGTGATAATTCTGCGGATAGGTAAACTGCATCAGTGCCCGCTGCATTGCCTTTTCCTCATAGGTTTTCGCAACATAGACCTTTTTCATTGTGCGCGGGTCCATACCGGTATAATACATGGCAGTCGATAAGGTTCCCGGAGTCGGATAGAAGTCTTGTACCTGCTTCGGGATATAGTGAATCTTTTTCAAGTAACAGGCCAATTCGATTGCGGCCTCTAAATCACTGCCCGGATGTGAGCTCATTAAATACGGAACAAGATATTGCTTCATATGAAGCTGTTTGTTTTTTTCCTCATAGCGCTGCGTAAATTTCAAATAGAGCTCTTTACGAGGCTTCCCCATTTTATCCAGTACCTTTGCGCTGATATGCTCAGGCGCAACCTTCAGTTGACCGGATATATGATATTGTATCAATTCATTAAAGAATGTATCGTCATCATCGTACATTAAATAGTCATAACGAATACCGGAGCGAATAAAGACCTTCTTGATATTCGGTAAGGCACGAATCGCTCTTAAAACATCGACATATCGGGAATGATCGACCTTTAAGTTGGTACATGGCTTCGGGAATAAGCATTCCTTCTTTTTACAGGCTCCCAGTTGCTTCTGCTTCTCACAGGCGGTGCGTGAGAAATTGGCGGTCGGCCCGCCGACATCATGAATATAGCCCTTGAAATTCGGCATCTGCGAAATCGTTTTTGCTTCATTTACGAGGCTTTCCTTAGAACGTGTGGATATGACCCTTCCCTGATGATGGGTGATTGCACAAAAGGAACAGGAGCCGAAACAGCCGCGATTTGATACAAGAGAGAATTGAACCTCCTCGATGGCCGGTATATAGTGGTATTTCGGATGAAAGGTTCGCTCATACGGAAGTGAATAGGTAAAATCCATTTCTTCCTGTGTCAGCGGCAGCGGCGGTTGATTTTGAACCACATACCATCCTTCGTATGGTTCGATCAATACCTGTGCCGCAATCGCATCAATATTTTCATGTTGGATCTTGAAGCTTTTGGCATACGCATAGACATCGTTCGCAATTTCCTCAAATGACGGTAAAAGCAGCGCATCACTGACATATTGAATGTCCTTTGTTTTCCAGCATGTTCCTCTGATAAAACAGATATCCTTAGCGGCAAGGCCGCTGTTTAACGCATCGGCTACTTCAATGATCGTATTTTCACCCATGCCGTACATAAGTAAATCGGCTTGGGAATCGATTAAAATCGACCTTCTTACCTTATCGTCCCAATAGTCATAGTGTCCCAATCTTCTTAAGCTCGCTTCAATACCGCCGATCAGCACCGGCTTATGCGGAAACAGACGCTTTAGAATCTGTGTATATACGATAACGGCACGATCCGGTCGTTTTCCCATCACTCCGTCATCGCTGTAGGAGTCCTTGTCTCTTTTTCGTTTATTGACGGAATAATGGTTCACCATAGAATCGATATTGCCGCTGCTTACCAAAAAGCCTAAACGCGGTTCACCGAATTGAGTAAATTCCTCATCCTTATGCCAATCCGGCTGAGCCAGTATCGCACAGCTGTAGCCGAATGCCTGCAGCGTTCTTGTGATGATCGCTGTTCCGAAGGACGGATGATCGACGTAAGCATCACCGGAAACATATATAAAATCAACCTGTTCAAAGCCTTGTTCAAGCATTTCTGCACGGCTTGTAGGTAAAAAAGCCATAAAATCACCTCGACTATCATTTTATCATGAATAAAGCGAAATAGGAATGATTACCCTGACAGTTATTCAAAAAAAGAAGAATTGCCTGTTCGCACTCTGCTTCATCGATTGTTTGATTTTTCTTTTGATTTTCATCGAAATTTGTCTTATAGGCTTAAGTATATTATCAAGTATTACCTCAGATCAAAAGAAAAGATGATCCTAAGATCACCTTTTCATGAAGCTTAATGCTGATTAAGCATTATTGTTTTTTCTCTTGTAAGAAAGAACTACGAATGCACCTGCAAGCAGGATGACAAAGCTCATTGCCATTGCGTTACCTGATGTGCTCGGTACATCGGCAGTATTCTTAATCGGTGCGTTCGGTTTTACCGGATTCTTATCGATTGGATTGCTTGGAGTGATTACCTCACTGTCAACTTCACTTACCAATACATACACACTTAAGTGATCGGTATAGTAGGATGCCCATCCGCTTCCGTCACCTTCCAAAGCACCGGCTGATAATGTTACAGGTGTTACCGTACCGTCATCTGCGATATGATATAATTTAGGTCTTTTACCGTTCTCTACGAATCCCTTCGGAATATTTAAAGTGATTCTCAACTTACCGTTAGGCTGAATCTGAACACCCTCTAATAACAGAGTGATATCATACGCTAATTGTTTACCACCTAATTTTTTCAATGCTTCTGCCATTTTAGCATTTACATTAGAAGCATTTACAGGCTTAACAACCAATTCGGCATTCGGATCAACAACGCCTGCCTCAGCCTCTACAGTTACATCAGTAGCCTTATCTGTTACGTTGAAGCCCTTATCAGGTGCTGGAGATGGTTCTTCATCTTCAATTTCTACTAATGTGCCGATTGCAGATTCGATTGCAGCGATTGCATCTGTTACATCTTGTTCTGTTGCATCTTGACTTTTCATTACTGCTTCTGCAGCTGTAATTGCATCTTTCAAATCTGCAAGACTTTCTGCTGTATAAACATCTGTCTTGGAAACTTCTTTCTTTGCATCATTGATTGCAGCTTCTAATTTACTCTTATCTACAGGTGTAGGCGTAGGTATTTCACCTTTTTCCTCTAACGCGTCGATAGCTGCCTGCAGTAAGTCTACCTGCTCTTGAACGGCAACAGTTGAATCTACTGTATCAACAGCAGCTTCTGCTGCATCGATAGCTGTTTGCAAACCTGCCAGACTTTCTGCTGTATAAAGATCAGTCTTTACAACTAATTCTTTCGCAGCGGCAATTAAACCAGTTAACGGAGTTTTATCAACTTCCTGACCGATCTTGTCCATTGCTGCAACTGCCTCGTTCAGCTTTGTTACTTCTGCATCAACTGCATCCTGTGCAGCATTTGCATCATTCATCAAATCAGTTGCTTCATCAATGATATCCTGAACAGCATTAATGCTCGCTTCAGTATAAACATCAGTCTTAGCAACCTCTGCCTGAGCAGCTTTAATCGCAGCATCTAAAGCAGAAACATTTGCCTTATCAACCAGCTTACTAACTGCTTCAGTCAACTTAGCTACCTGTTCATCCGCATCTGCTTGTACTGCCTGTGCATCATTATATACTGCTTCAGCCGCTGTGATTGCATCCTGCAGTACCTTTACACTGTTAGGAGTTTTTCCTGTAGTATCTAATGCCTTTACTTCATCAAGTTTAGCTTTTAAAGCTGTTTTATCAGCTAATCTTACCAAAGCCTTAATTGCATCCTGCAGAGCAGTGATTTGTGCAGTAACTTGTGCAGCTGTTGCACTGCCATTATTCTGCAATAGCTTAGCAGCATCGATAACAGTTTGTAGTGTAGCAATACTTACACTGGTATAAACATTTGTTTGAGCAGCTTTTGCTTCTGAATCAGTGATTGTTGTAGCTAATTCCGTCATATCTACATCACCGAACACTTCAATTTCTGTTAACTGCAAGAAAGTATTAACCGGATTAGAAGTTGTAGCAGAAGTAGCGGTAACAGTGATTCTTACATATTTAGCTGTTTCCGGTGCAAAGCGAATACTCAACGGAGTATACCCTGTTGACGGAATTGCATTTTGTTCAAATGTAACCGAATGTGCTGCATTCCAAGTAGTGTTATCTGTACTTGTTTCTACTTGATAACTTAACGGTGCGCCTGTATTCCCGTTATTAGTATATAAAGAAACTTTTCCTACTTTATATGTAGTATCTAAAGTAACATTGAAAATCACTGGCACTCTCACTGTTTCAAACGGTAAATAAGGTGTCTGCCATCTGTTAGTGGTATTTCCGTCATGAAGTGTATTCGGATCATTTCCTGTATCAGCTTGATTTGCTTCGATATTAGTAATACTTGTATTCGCAATTTTACTGATCGGTGTTTCGGTTAAGCCATTAAGTGCGTTCTGTAAATTAGTTTTAGCTGTATCTACTTGTTCACGTGTAGCGGCATCATCCTTCAATACTGTATCAGCAGCAGTTTTAGCATCTGTAAATGCTGTCCAACTGTCATCTGTATAGAAGCCCTGTGCTGTAATTTTCTCTGCCTTAGTATATAGCTCTTGTAAAGCTGTCTTATCGACATCTGCTGTAGCCGAACCATACAACTCAACCTCTGTCAATTTTGCAAATCCATCAGCAGGATTACCGGTAGTTGTTTCAGTAGTATGATTAATAGTTATTTTAACATATTTAGCTTTTCCCGCTGTAAATGTTACTTCTAGAGGTGTTGCACCTGTTTCTGCAAAATCAGATTTAACATATGTTTTGGTAGCAGCCTCAGTCCAAGAGCTATTATCTTCACTTGTTGAAATAACAAAATCAGTAGGAGCTCCTTGATTACCATCAGTATACAGAATAACTTTTCCTATCTCATAAAATCCGTCTAAAGTGAATTTTATGTCTACCGGCATTCTGTTTGTGATGGCTGAATCCCATTCAGTCTGCCATCTACCTGTATTTGCCATATTACCGTCGACAAGACCCTCAGTACCACCGTTAAAAGTTGTATCAGTTTTATCTGCTTCTACTAATAAAATCTTATCTCTAGTAATTTTCGGTAGATCTTCTGCTTTCGCACTGATCACGCCGACCTGCAGCATCATTGCACATGCAAGCAACGCCTTTAAGCTTGATTTAAAAGAAAATTTCATGTTTCCCTCCTTCTGTCCTTTCAGACATGCATTCATAAAGCTTGTTTCGATCTTTCGACCGCATCAGTTTATCTTTCACACCCTCTCCTTTCCTCTGCAATGTTTATAAAGGTGTACATTTTGAAACAGTCGCTTTTTCAACAAAAGCACTGTTTTTTTTATGTATAGCCTACACTTTCAATCGTATAAGCATGGTTTATTAAAGTACACTATTATACACACTTCACAGAAATTCAACCTTAATTGAATGTGATAAATAATGACCATTATTTACCATATTCATCACAATAAATTATAGCACAAACAGCCCTTTATGAACAGGTTTAAAAGCGAATCTTGTTAAAAATGTTAGGGGTTACAATTTTCATGAACACCTTCCGACTTAATGCATAATGTTCTTATCCGATGTAATAAAAATATAAATTCATACTCCGATATCTTACCATTTTATCGTATATTATACTCCTCATGTCAAAAAAAAGAAATCACATACAACAGTGCATGAATTCACCGTTGAAGCAATTTCTGATTTTATCCGTTTCATTTCAGTCATACTGCCTGATAATCACTTATTTATACTTCTTTTCTTTCCTTTCGCTCCACCATTTTTTACTCCACCAAGTTCCGGCTAATGAGCAGCTTCCGCCCAAACAAGCAAATAAAATAAATATAATCCAAAATTCCATTTTATACCTCCTCAAATATGATTTACAACGACCATTACAATAATAACAGTAATTAATGTTATTACACCTGCCAGAAGAGCTAACAGGAGTTTTTGATATATTCTTTTTCCTATTTCGCGTTGCGATTCTTCATAAGTTAACGGCTTATTTTCCACAAATGCAATAATCTCTTTATACGTTTGAATGTCATTACTCTTTTTAAACTTTTCAATGATTGCTGCTGTAGCGAATGTTATCACAAAAAACAAAACCCAAATAACGACACCGATATATCCGTCTAAACTGAATAACGGATATGCACTGATCATTACGATTAATATTTCTGCCAGGAAAATATAACTCATGATATTAAATTCTCTTATTTTATCTTTATCAACTATCTTTCTCATCTCCTCTATATCAGCTTTTATGAAATCATCTAAAGATACATGAAAGATATTAGATAACAGAGTCAAGCTTTTTATATCAGGATAACTCTTATTCGTTTCCCAATTTGATATAGTCTGTCTTGAAACAAAAACTTTTAACGCAAGCTCTTCTTGCGTAATGCCTTGTCTTTCTCTGTATTGTTTGATTCTCACTCCGATATCCATCCTGCACCTCCGATTACATTCTATAGGAAAGAAGCGTTTTTGTCTGTCAAAAGTCTTTGACATGCGTATTTATAGGCTTTTAAAGCTGTAAAAATGATCTGCATGAGGATATGAAAAAAATATTAAAGACTTCTGTTGCTTTTGATCGGGAACTCATTTTTCACAATCAAAATTCTAACAATAATTATGCAACCTTATACAAAGCAGCTACTTCCAAACTTCTTCTACATATATGCCGTATCCGTTGTCTTCCCCTTTAAGAGCGTGCTCTACAACATGATCCATGAAAGAATCTTTGTCTGTGGAATCATGACCGCAAGCCGCGCAAACATAGTGTACGATTTTTACAAGCGTCTTATCAGGCTCAGTCGGCTTTGCCGGTTCTTCCGGTACAACAGGACGATCTGTTGCGCCGTTATTGCTGTCAGCACCGGTATTATTACCGTTTTCCGGTTTCGTGCCGGCTCCGGGCTTAGTTGTAGGTTTCGGTGTGGTATTTACAGTCGGTTTATCGGTCGTTTCAGTTTTTTTATTCTTGTTGCCATCTTTTCTGTCATTTGTGTTATTGACGGTTTTATTTTTATCAGCGGTCTCAGTTTTGCTACCGTCAGTTGGATTATCAGCCTTATTATTGTCTTTTTTCTTGCTTTCTGTGCTGCCAGTCTTTCCATTGTCACTTACATCAACATCATCTTTTTCAGATGGTGTTTGTGTAGTTGTAGGTGTATCTCCTGTTGTATTTTTCTCTTTCCTCTCGCCGCTGATAAAATTATGTATTCCAAAAATCATAATTCCTGCGATTACCAAAGCTGCAGCAATTACAAAAAGCTTCTTCTCAGACAATACCTTCCATTTATTATTCATTTGATTCATCCTTCCTCTCCTATTCATAAGATTGCATTTTATCAATTATTACATAAAATAAAGTCAAAAAATATTTACTCATAAATCTTTCCCATATATAAAATTTTTGCCAATACTTTATAGTCCAACTTTTCAAAGCTTATTTTATCTTCAAACATATAGCAATCATCTATCCAACTCGCTATTTGTCCTAAATAATCGGTAATCGTAGTATTTGTCCATTCTTCGGGATGCTCTTTTGCATCCCTAGCTAATTGAATGACAAAATTTAAAAAATCATCCACATTAGATATATTATTTATTTGTTCTATTGGATCAGTCATAGTTTTCTCCTTTATAGTTTCTAATTCAGCAAATCCAGCCTACCGATAAATTAAGTACATCACATTCTCACCCAACTATCCACTTCACAGTTGCGCTGACATATGGCGAAGTACGAAAAAACACGGAGTCGCTCAGCCCCCCTAATAGGTAAGCTATACCTGCCGCGGAATAGATGTTTCGGCAAATCAGAGCGAAGGTATCGTCCCTCACGATTCGACTTTTGATAAGTTTTTATTTTACATAAAAAACGATAAGAATCGCTTCCTGCTTTTTCCTTTCAAAACCCCATAAAGCTTGATACAGACATATATGCACATGATCCGGGCATACTTCTGCTGTTATTATTTTTACTCCCTTCCATTCACATAATTCTCTCAGTATTGCTCCTA
>CANSQL010000017.1 GCA_947649125.1 uncultured Erysipelotrichaceae bacterium
ATCCCCACTAGATGGTGGTCAATTTTTTCAAGTCCCCACTAGATGGTGGAGTCCCGTTAAAATATGCAAGTGTTGCTGCTTCATCTTGCTGCAGCTGCTGCTTCAGCTGTTCCAAGCCTTGAAATTTAAAATCACCGCGCAAATAATGAAGGAAGGAAAATGCCACCGGCTGATCGTATATCATTTCATCGAAATCAAAGACATGCGCTTCGATTCGCTGAGTCAAGGTGCTTTGAACAGTCGGATTGCTGCCGACATTGATCATTGCTTGATAGCTGTTCCCGCAATAGTGCATCAGTCCGACATAAACGCCTTCTTTGGGCATGACATAGGCAGTGTCAGGCTGTAGATTCACCGTCGGATAGCCCATTTTTCTGCCGTTTTTCAAGCCGTGAACCACGATACCCGTCATTGTATACGGACGTGATAATAATTCATTGGCTTTTTCGATATTCCCTTCCTTGATACATTGTTCAATTCGCGTTGAGCTGATTTTTTGTGCTTCATTTTGTACCTGTTCAATGACCTGTACCGTAAAGCGATTTTGCGCCTGCAGTGATTGTGCATCGCCCTTGCCGTAATGTGCATAATGAAAATCATAGCCGCAGACAAGTGTCGCCAACGGCAGCGGATATAAAATTTGTTCATGAAATTCAGCGACCGACAACGCAGCCATTTCCTCGGTAAAATCTAAAATGATCCAATATTCGACGCCTAATTGTGCCGCCGATTGCTTGCGCTGCTCCATGCTTGTCAAATGAGCGATCTGCGTCAAACCCTTGATTACCGCCCACGGATCGGGGTCAAAGGTAATTAAAGCTGCTGCACCGCCCTGTTCCTTCGCATGTTTGACAACTGCCTGAATCAGCTGTTGATGTCCGATATGAATCCCGTCAAAATAACCGATGCAGGCATGAATCGGATCATCGATCTCAGGGGTATCTTGATGTAATGATATATGTATTTCCTTCATAGCCTCTCCTACCAAAGTCCTCTTACACAACTGAAAACATCGTCTTCACTGCGACGATAAATTGCCATGACTTCATCCTTGTCACATACCGCAATTTCATCAGCCTCGCAGGAAAGCTTGATTTTCTTTCCTTGAATAATATCAGAAAGCGGCTCATATGCGACCTGCGGATAATGTGCCAAGGCCTTTGCGAGAGAAAACAGCGGCAGTTCACCGTTTTCAACTTGCTGCAAGGTTACGCAATCCGATAATTGAAAGCGCCCTACCCTTGTTCTTATGAGCGTATCCATACAGCCGATATTTCCGCTTTTTGCAGCGATATCGACACATAAAGAGCGAATATACGTACCGCTGGAACAGGAAATGCGAAACTCATGCTTTGTTTCATCCAAGCATTCGATATCGTATATTTCAATATCACGCAAGGGTCGCTCAACGATTTTATGTTCTCGCGCATATTCATACAGCTTTCTGCCGTTGACCTTTACACTGGAAACCATCGGCGGAAGCTGCTTTTGTTTACCGATAAACTGCTTTAACAGCTGCGGAAAATCACTTATTTCATTGATCGCTCTTGTTTCAATGATTTCACCGCTTGTATCATCGCTCCATGTACGCATACCGAGCTTCATCGTCGCAATATATTCCTTATCCGTATCCTCTAAAAAAGGCAGTGCCTTCGTAGCACGTCCGATCAGCACTAGCAGCACTCCGGTCGCATCCGGGTCCAAGGTTCCGCTGTGTCCGATTTTACTTATATGTAACAGCCTGCGTAAGCGCATCACTACATCGTGTGAGGTCATGCCGGCTTCTTTATAAACAGGTAATATTCCATCCATGTAATCACCATGAATCATTATAACATATTCCGATTGAAATAGCACTTGTCTGAGTCATTATGCTATAATATTATCACTTAGAGGTGATATTATGAGAATACAGGAAATCTTACGCAATATTCGCAAGGCTGATGAGGACTATCATATGATTGAGGAAAATGATCGTATCGCTGTCGGTGTATCGGGCGGTAAGGATTCCATGGTTTTATTGGCTGCCCTGCATATGTATGCCAAATTCCCTGCCAAGCGCTTTGAGGTCGTCGGTATTCATATCGATCTCGGCTTTCCCGATATGGATTTTCGCTCAGTTCAAGCCTTTTGTGATGAAAACGACATTGAATTTCACAGTGAGCCCTCTAAGGTCTATGAGATATTAAAAAAGAACCGCGATGCTGAGGGAAAAATCAAATGCAGTCTGTGCTCTAAATTTAAGAAAGCAACGGTCATTGAGGCAGCTAAGAAATACGGCTGTAATAAAACGGCATTCGGACATCATGGAGACGATGCGGTTGAAACTCTGCTGCTGAACGCTATTTACGGCGGCAGAATTGCGACGTTCAAGCCGAAGATGTATTTAACGAATACACAGATGATGTTTATTCGCCCTTTGCTTTATTGCCATGAGGATGAAATCAACAATGCCCTGATCAACAATGCGATTCCTTTTGTGGTAAGTACCTGTCCCAATGACGGCTATACGAAACGGCAGGATATGAAGGAAATGCTGCTGAAGCTGTATCAGGAATACCCGAGCGCCAAGGATAATCTGCTTTCCATGCTCAGTAATCATAAGCAGGTGGAATTATGGAAAAAGGAAAGCAATCCGATCACCTATAAATTTCAGCCGTTGTCCAAACAACATGCATTAGAAATTGCGGAACAGTGGCATTATGATAAGCCTTATGATTTTTATGACGCTGAAGCTGACCCTGAGGATTATGCAGAGTTAGTCAATGAAGACTTAAGAGAGAGCACCTATATGGAAGCAATCTGTGAAAAAGAATTCGTCGGTTTTTTCACTTACGTTCAACAAGAGAACGGAATCGAAATCGGCATCGGACTTCGCCCCGATCTGTGCGGCAAGCATATGGGTTATGAATTTTTAACACAGGCAGAGGCTTATTTGTATCAGCAGTTTCATCCGCGCTGCTTTCTGCTCAGTGTTGCCGCCTTTAATAAACGCGCAATCAAGCTGTATTCCCAATGCGGTTATGAAATCACAGGCACACAAATGCGTAATACAAATAATGATATGTATGAATTTTATAATATGGTAAAATATGTATAGGTACAGACTGAATATCGCTTAAAATCAGTTATTTTTAACGCTGATTATAAATAAAAACAAATGGAACAACAAAATAAAAAAAGTCAAGAGTATACATTATCAAAATTCATGATATACTAGAATTGTCCTGAGCGGTATAAATTTTTCCTACACTTAGAGATAAGGGAGACCGGACGTTATATCCTTGTGTTGAAGACCTGTTACGAGCAGGGATCCTAATGGGATGATACAGGTCACCCACCTGTACCTACAGGGAAAGATCTCTTCCGCTTCGGACTTTTTTTGTAAAACAAAAGGATGACGATGGATTGTCGCATCCTTTTTCTTTATGAAATTATTTTTATTGAATTAAGGTCAAGACCGCATCATTTTCTCAATATTGATTCTCAACATAATCCATAGTGTCAACAACACTGGCAGTAAATAGGTACCGACTACCATAAGCAGATATGCCATAGTCATAAAGCCGCTGTAAACAAACAGCTCACTGCCGAACATAAGCGTTATCAGCCTTGTCACAAGCAGTAAAATAAGCACAAGTCCCCCTGTTTTTAACATATCATTTATAAACACCCGAAGAATTACATGTGATACCTCTTTCTTAGATAAACCGTTTGCCCGCAACACGCATATTTCATACTTATGATTTTTAACCGCAAAATATTGACTTACTGACAGAAATAATACCGTCAAAATAAATAATACACTGATAAAGGTTTCTAAATACTGATTGTATTTTTCCATACTTTCCATCTGTGTTAAATAATCGCTTTGTGCCAGATAAGCATGATGATTCGGCAATATCTCATTAATATCATTAGTTATATCATAAAGAAACTCAAAGCTGTCCAAGTGGAGAATCGCATGATCCGTACTAACAGAAGGATATATTGATTGCGGAATATAGATTACATAGAGTGTCGACATGCCTTGTACTAACTGCTTATCCTGTTCAAGAATTCCGCCGATTTCAACTTTGATATCAACATCGCCCTCTTTTATTTGAAGCTCAGTTCCCTTTTGAAGCCCGTAACGTTCCGCCAAATAGTAAGAGAGATAAGCGCCTTTTACACCTTCCTTATCTAAGTAACTGTTTTGAAAAGAATAATACGGTACTACCGTAACCGATTGAGTCAGGTCTATTCTTTTATGATCGATTTGAACGGAATCAAATTTTAACGGTGTAAAGGACTCTGCCGCACTCACTCCTTCGATTTTTTTCAATGAATCAAGTGAAGAACCGGAAATATCATAATCACCGGTAATATAAACCTCATTCATTCCGTATTCATTCAATGAATCATGGAAATGCTGAATCATTCCATCCTTGATTCCGATAAAAAACAAGCATATAAAGATAATGATCGAAGGCATAAAGATAAACATACGCTTTTCCCATTTCCGTTTACCGAGTGAAAATTTGCTGTACCAACGATAAAAGATACGCATACTGCTTCTTAGATTAATGGGATTGCTTAGCTTATTGTTCGTTTCTGAAACCTGTGCAGCATCAAGCGTTGAATTTATGTTTTCCTTGATGATTTTTTGATTTGCCATTGTATAAACGACATCACACTTTGACAATATCTCTTTATTATGAGTAGCTAAAATAACCATTCTGCCCGATTGTGCAATTTCCTTCAGCATATCGATGATATGCTCACTATTCTGATGATCAAGCGCACTTGTAACCTCATCGGCTATAATCAAATCGGGATTTTTCATTAATGCACACGCTAACGATAAACGTTGATATTCTCCGCCCGACAATACGGATACTTTCGTATGAATATCCATCGTTAAGCCCATTGATTTCAATGTTGCTTCCGCTTGTTCTTGATGAAATTCATGGGCGCTGATGGTACAATACAGCTTCATATTATCGATCAGCGATAAATCATCATGCAAATTATGTTCCTGAAAAACATAAGCGATTTTTGTTTTGCGCATATCGGCCTTCATTTGTTCATTTTTCGTATTTAAGACTTTTTCATCAAAAGTATACGTATAATCATGAAAGCCAGAAATTAGCCCGATTATATTCAACAGAGTCGTTTTCCCTACTCCGCTCGGACCGCAAACAGCTGTCAGCTTGCCTCTTTCGATTGTAATTTCTGCATCATGAAATAAGCATCGCTTTCCATATGCAGCATTTAAATGATTGATATGAATCATAAAATCACCCTTTCATCAGGTCTAATTAGAATGAAGCTCCTTTCTTACATCAAGACGTTTGAAATAACAATAGCTGATAATGTGATACAATACAAGCAGTAACACGATAGCTGCGATATCAAACACCATCACCTTGCATAAGATTGAATCATCAGAATAGCCGTTTGCCCATACATAGGTCATTATAAATCCGATCACACCGGAAGGTACGATCACCATCACTTGATTAATAAACGGGATTTTATGGGTTTTTGTAATTCCGTTGGCCTGTAAATAGGCAATTTCTTTCTTTCGTGCATGGAGTGTATAAAGATACAGAATCATCATTAAAACAGCTGTTACGATAAATAATATCGCAGGCATCATTAATGACGTCATCGCTACTTCATTTAAAGAACCGTATAGCGATTCTTTTTCGGTATCCTTATTTTTCACATATACATTATCAAGTGTCTTATAGATTTGTTCAGTTACCTCTTCTGTATATTTGGGATCGTCTACTTGAATGATGTACATAGAGGAAGTATCGTTTACATAGAAATCATGCCCCTCTAAAAAGTGCTCAGTATAAACGTTGTGAAATTGCTTCATCAATTCTTTATCTTTAACAATTTCATCATGATATTTTTTAACCATTCGATAATCGATATAAATTTTTTCATCACCATAAATGTCATAATATCCATTTAACATAATATCTTTCTCAAAGATACCTTGAACAGTTAATTTTGTTTTACGATACAATGCAGATAAAGGTCTTGTTTCTACGGTAACACTTCCATCCCATGTACCACCCGTACTGGTAGCGTAGCCCATATGAATCGGCATATAGACTTCGATTTCGGTTTGATTTAGTTTCTTAATACCTAACTCATCTGCTAAATCCTTTGAAATAAAGACTCCGCTTTCTACAGATTCATCTACTTTAATACTTTGTCTTTTCTTTACATCTTTATCACATGATGCAAATAACAGTTTGTTTGAAAATATATCATAAACATTAATCTTATTATTTTGATAAGCAATTTCATTAAAAATAGGATCTATTTTGCTGCCTTGTTCAAGTCGCATCTTAATTGAGCCATCATCCTCTAATACAACGTAAGAAGTATCCATTAAAACCATATATGGATAAATATCTTTTACATGAGGTATTTTAGAGATTGCATCAATCTGTTCTTTTGTGAAAGGATGAAGATAAACTTGAAACTCATATTTATCATCATTATCAATCAAGTCTTCGATATGATTTACAATCAATTCATCAGAAATGATTTCCCCCAGTCTTTCATCCATAAACTGTTTTGTCCCAAAGATATTCACCATTCCTTTACTTACTTCATAAAAGGAAAAGCACATCGCTGTCAGTATAATGGCATAGATAATAAAATGGGTAACAAAATGCAGTCTTGCGTAAGCGAGATACTTAAATCTCTTTCTGTTTTCTTTTTTTGTTTCTGATGCTTCTTGACTAGCTTCTGTTTTTCTTGTTTCAACGATTTTTTTATCTTTGATTTCATAAATATGATCGGCATGATAACGATTCGGATGATGTGTCGCTATCGCTATCATAATATCCTGTTGTTTGATTCGATGTAAGATATTCACGATAATCTCACTGCTTGCTTCATCTAAATTCGCTGTAGGCTCATCCAACAACAATAGCTTCGGTTGTTTTACTAACGCTAACGCAATCGCTAAGCGCTGTCTTTCTCCGCCGGATAGGCTTTTTGCCTTTTGTTTTACAGACAATGATTCCAAAGATACCTCTTTTAACAGCTCCTGCATTCGTTCCTTTTGAAACGGCAAGCCTGCGATTTGAAACATCGCCTTAAAATTATCCTCTATATCAATATCAGCGATTATACTGTAATCTTGAAATACATAGGCAATTTCATATTGTTTCAATCTTTCACGCTCATTGGAATCAATTTCTTTATCATCCCAAAAATATTGAAAATGATTCTGATTGTCCAATAAACCGAGAATATTTAAAAGACTCGATTTTCCGCATCCGCTGATTCCCGTAAACAAGGTTATTTGATGCTTCTGCAGCGTAATTTCACCTTGTTCAATGATTGTTTCTCTGAATTTAATTTGAATATTTTTTAGTTGTATCATAGCCTTATACTCTCCCTATAGACAAGGTTAGCTATACCCTAACCTTAAGTAAAGCGCTTTCATTATAAATATAATAACATTTTATTGTGATTGATGTCAAATTTATTCAAATCATTAATAAACAACCTAAAAAATCACAGAACCCGAAAGCTCTGTGATTTTCAGCTCTATATTTAATTTATCGTAATTATCTGTAAGCTTTACTTCAAATTCAAATGCAATTCATCCAACTGCTGCTCATACACCGGACTCGGTGCATCACTCATAAGATCGGCAGCACTGGCAGTTTTCGGGAATGCGACAACATCACGAATATTATCCGTATTCGCCAACAACATCACCAAGCGCTCCAAGCCGATGCCTACCCCGCCGTGCGGCGGAGTTCCGTATTGAAACGCATCAAGGAAAAAGCCGAATTTATTATGTGCCTCTTCCATGCTCATGCCGATTGCCTCAAACACCTTTTCCTGTAAATCCTGATTGTGAATACGAATCGAACCGCTCAACAGCTCATAGCCGTTTACGACAAGGTCATAGGCTCTTGAGTAACAATGCTGAGGATCGCTCATCAGTTTATCAACATCCTCCTCATTCGGGGCAGTGAACGGATGATGCGCCGCAACATAGCGATCTTCTTCCTCACTGTATTCAAACATCGGGAAATTCGTAACCCATAAAAAGCGATACGCATTCTTATCGATCAATTCAAGCTGATGCCCGAGCTTTTGTCTCAGTGCTCCTAATGCAGTCTGTGCAGTACGCTTTTGATCGGCAATCATAAAGACAAGATCACCGTTATTCACACCTAAGACTGATTGAATCGCATGCTTTTCCTCATCGCTTAATACCTTCGCAACCGAACCGCTGATTCCTTCTTCACCGTACTTCAAATAAGCAAGCGCCTTTGCGCCGTAAACCTTCACATATTCCTGAAGCTGATCAAGCTCTTTGCGTGAGAAGCGCTTTTCACCCTGTTCTACGACAAGCGCCTGTACGATACCGCCCTGTTCAAGGATTTGTTGAAACAGCTTAAACTCCGTATTCTGAAATACCTCACTGATATCATGACATCCCATCGCAAAGCGTAAATCAGGCTTATCACTGCCGTATTTTGCCATACATTCCTCATAAGGCAAGCGTAAGAACGGCTCTAATTCGATTCCCTTTACCGTATGGAAAATCTTACGCATTAAGCCCTCCGTCATTTCCCACACATCATTTTCATCAACAAAGCTCATTTCAATATCGATCTGGGTAAATTCCGGCTGACGATCGGCACGCAGATCCTCATCTCTGAAGCAGCGGGCAATCTGGAAATACTTTTCCATTCCGGAAATCATCAACAGCTGCTTGTAAAGCTGCGGTGATTGCGGAAGCGCATAAAAGGTTCCCGGAGTAATACGACTCGGAACTAAATAATCACGGGCACCCTCCGGAGTCGATTTACATAAAATCGGTGTTTCTACTTCAATAAAGCCTTCATCTGATAAATAATTTCTTGTGATCATCGCTACCTGATGGCGCAGCTTCAAATTTTGTTGAAGCGGTCTGCGGCGCAAATCTAAATAGCGATACTTCAATCTTGTATCCTCTAACGCATCCGTTTCCTCGGCAATGATGATCGGAGTCGTTTTGGCACTGTTGATGATTTCAACCGCAGATACTTGAATTTCAATATCACCGGTCGCAAGCTTTGGATTTTTATCCTGACGCTCTACGACGATGCCTGTTACGCTTAAGACATATTCATTTCTGACCTCAGTGATTGCCTCAGTCAGCTTTTCATCGAAAACAAGCTGTGTGATTCCCTCGCGGTCTCTTAAATCGATAAAGACCAAGGAGCCGAAGTTTCTGCGCTTTGCGACCCATCCGACAAGCGTAACTGTTTGATTGACATGTTCAATTCTTAATTCTCCGTTATTATGTGTTCTTTTCATACAATTCCTCTTTCCTATTCATGATGTTTGCCGCAGGTGCAGTTTCCCGGCTCACAGCTGCATTCATGTGCTTCCTCAGCCTCAAACAGCCGATCGATTTCAGTAATCATATCATCAAGCGCAACTGTTTTCTGCAGCTTATCGGAAATACGCTTGATCGTTACACTGCCCTGTGCCGCTTCATCCTCACCGATAATTACGACCACCTTCGCTTTTTTACGATCGACAGTGCGATACTGTGCCTTTAACGAACGATTTTGATAATCACATTCACAGCGATAGCCGTTCGCTCTTAACATAGTAGCTGCCGATAAGGCATATAAGCCGACATCGGCGGAAAGCGTCAGCACATACGCATCAAGCTCTGCCTTTTCACCGAGCGTGATTCCTTCCGCCTCACAAGCGATAATCAAACGCTCGATTCCCATTGCCCAACCGATACCGCTCATTTGCGGTCCTTCAAAGTATTCGACAAGACCGTCATAGCGCCCGCCGGCAAATACGGTAGACTGCGCGCCCATTTCCTTGTTTTCACTTACGACCTCAAAAACCGTATGGGTATAATAGTCAAGCCCTCTTACAAGCGTATCATCGATTTCATACGGAATACCGAGTGCATCTAAGCCCTCCAGCACCTGTTTGAAATACGCTTGTGATTCCTCATTCAAATAATCCTTCATGCGCGGAACGGATTTCATCGCCTCACAATCCCGATCCACCTTACAATCAAGAATTCTGAGCGGATTTTGTTCATAACGGCGCTTACAATCACCGCACATAGAATCAATATGATCCTTAAAATGCTCCTTCAAAGCCTCACGATAAGCATTTCGTGATTCATCATCACCTAACGTATTGATCAAGACCTTTAAGTCCTTTAAGCCGAGCGAATTGATAAACGACCAGCCGAGTGCAATACATTCCACATCCAACAACGGATTTTTTACACCGATGACCTCAACACCGAACTGATGAAAGATACGCTGTCTGCCCTTCTGCGGGCGCTCATGACGACACATCGGTCCGACATAATACAGCTTAGCGGGCAGATCAGGCTCACCGAACAGCTTATGTTCAACAAAGCTGCGTACCACACCTGCTGTCATTTCCGGTCTTAAAGTTAAAGACGTGCTTGAATTCTCCAACTGAAAGGTATACATTTCCTTATTGACCATATCGCTTGCATCATTGCCGCGCTTAAACACATTCGTATGTTCAAAAATCGGTGTACGAATTTCATCATAATCATACACATGACAAAACTGACGAATTCGCTCCTCCAGCATTTGCCACTTTTCTACCTCACCGGGCAAGATATCCTGTGTTCCTCTTGGTACTTGATATTTCATAAAATTCCTCCTGTCAATAAAAAAACGCCCTGTATAAGGACGTAAATACGCGGTGCCACCTTACTTCACGACAAATGCCGTGCGCTTTCTTTCGTAACGTGAAATTGACGTCATTCCATTTCCTGAATGATCCTAAACGCTGTCCGGTACAAGTCATACGATAGAAATGTTTCAGCAGCTCATTTCCTCTCTGATATCGCTGTTTCAATTACCTTTTCGTTATAACAGATATGGCTATAGTTTACCAGTGTGCCTTTAGATTGTCAAGCAAATCCTTGAAAACAAGGACTTGAAAAACAAATTCACCGCTTATCGCTTACTTGATTATTGAATGATTCGCTCTACCTGTGTAACCGAATTGATTTTGCGCAGATTCGCAATCAGCACCTGCAGATGACGAGCATCCTGTACTACCACGCTCATTTTGGTCGTTGCGGTTATCTTATCATCGTTCACCTTGGAATCCACATGATTCAAGCCTGCCTTGCATTGAGATACGATCGTTACGATATCACTCAACAGGAAATTACGATCCATAGAATGAATCACAAGCTTGACCTCATATTGTTTCTGTTCGATATTTTCATCCCAATAAACAGGAATCAAACGCTCCTTTTCCTTTTGGATATTCGGACAATCAGCGCGGTGTACCTTGACTCCCTGCCCCTTGGACACATAACCGATGATTTCATCGCCGGGAACCGGTGTACAACATGAGGCAAGTGATACCTTCATCGTATCGACACCTGCCACATAAACACCGCTTTTACTGATCGTTTTACGACGATTTGCCTCTTGACGGTTAAACAGCTCAACCAAATCATTATTATCTAATGCGGCATTGGTCTTATGCTTCACTAAGCGTTCGATGACTGCCGGCAGACTGACGCTTTTTACCCCGATCGCATACATCAGATCGTTGTAATTGGAAAAAGACAGTGCGCCGGTAATGCTTTCAATCCGCTTTTTATCAAAATACTGTTCAAGCTCCAGATTTCTGCGCCGCAATTCCTCCTGTAACAGCTCCTCGCCCTTTTTGATGCCTTGGGCTCGCTGTTCGCTTTCCCGCCGCTGAAAGAACGAGCGAATCTTATTGCGGGCATGGGTGCTTTTCACAAACTTGATCCAGTCCTCACTGGGCCCCGCTGATTGCTTAGAGGTGCGGATACCGACCACATCTCCCGTTTTTAAGCACGTGTTTAACGGCACCAGCACTCCGTTTACGGTAGCACCTACCGCATGATGTCCGATTTCGGTATGAATGCGATACGCAAAATCAATCGGTGTAGAACCGTTAGGCAATGCGATGACACGCCCTTTTGGGGACATGACGTAAACATTTGCTTCAAAGATATCGCGCTGCATCATATTCATAAATTCCATCGCATCATCATTGACTTCATCACTCATTATGCTGAAATCTCTGAACCAATGCAGCTGCTCCTCAATTTCCTTCTGCTGCGCCTTGGAATTATAATTCGCATTTTCCTTATAGCGCCAATGGGCGGCGATACCCTGTTCGGCAATGCGGTCCATTTCCTCGGTACGTATTTGTACCTCAAAAATATTGCCGCCGTCCGCAACGATCGTCGTATGCAGGGACTGATACATATTCACCTTCGGCATGGCGATATAATCCTTAAAGCGACCGGGAATCGGTCGATATTTCGCGTGAATATAACCGAGAATTTCATAACAGGCGCTGTCGGTATCCGTAATGATACGAATTGCCAATAAATCCATAATTTCCTCAAAGCGCTTATTTTTCGTTCGCATTTTTTTATAAATACTGTAAAGATGCTTACTGCGTCCGAAAATCCGATACGTAATATGATGCTCATCCATCATCGAACTGATTTCACGAATCATATTCTGTACTTGATCATCGCGCTCCACCTTACGCTTTTCGACCAAATGAGCGATTTCATGGTATTTATCCCGATCCAAATACATAAAGGACAAATCCTCAAGCTCATTTTTGATTTCACTGATACCCAAGCGATGCGCAATCGGAGCGTACACCTCAAGTGTTTCCGCCGCAATCCGCTTTTGTTTCTCCTCACGCATAAACTCTAGCGTACGCATATTATGCAGGCGATCGGAAAGCTTGATCAAAATAACGCGCACATCCTTAGCCATGGCGATAAAAATCTTGCGATGATTGCTTGCCTGATATTCCTTTTCATCACGAAATTTCAGATTGGAAATCTTAGTGACCGCCTCGACAAGCATTGTCACTTCCTCACCGAACATTGCCTTCATTTCATCGCTTGTAACATCGCAATCCTCAATCACATCATGAAGCAGACCGGCAGCGATCGTTGTCGGCCCGGTACGAAGCTGAGCTAAAATATACGCAACCGAGGTCAAATGAACAAGATACGGCTCTCCGCTTTTGCGAAACTGCCCCTCATGCTGCTTTTTGGCACAAAGATACGCTCTTGTGATCAGATCGATATTTTCCTCTTTATGAAGATATAGCTTTGCCTCCTCAATGACATCATCAAAGGTATCTGAGGTATGTTTATTCATTTGCTCACCTGCTTTCCGAATGCTTTTAAATCATTTTATTCATAGCTTAATAAAGTGCACACATTATAATCCTTTAACAGCTCTCTGCCCTTTAAGGACAACAGCTCAATCAAAAACGCACAGCCGACGACCTCACCACCGAGCTGCTTTACGATTTGAATCGTCGCATCGACCGTACCGCCCGTAGCCAGTAAATCATCGATAATAAGCACTCTTTGACCCTTTTGAATACTGTCCGCATGTACGTGAAGCTCATTGGTACCGTATTCCAAATCATAGGTAACGCTGATTGTTTCCCTAGGCAGCTTCCCCGGCTTTCTCACCGGTACAAAGCCGATTCCAAGCTCATAGGCAACCGGACAGCCGAAGATAAAACCGCGGGATTCCGGTCCCAATATCACATCGGCTTTTACCTCACGCGCAAAATCACAAAGGCGCTTGCATGCCTCTTGAAATGCCGCCTCATTTGCCATTAACGGCGTAATATCTCGAAACAGAATTCCTTCCTGCGGGAAATTCGGTATTGTCGCAATATAATCCTTTAAATTCATAGTTAAAAAAGCCTCCTTAAGAATAGTATTATTATAGCAAATCCTTATTTAAATTGCATTATCAAACGCATCATCTGTTGAAATAAATTGCTTCATTTCATGAAAACAGTGTAAAATTATGCTTTGTTGCCTTTATCATCATACATTTGTTTTCAATCACGAATCATACTTACGCAATCTCATACCACAAAAAAAGAGCTGCTCGCTCTTTTAATCCTTCGCTCTGCCGGAATATTTTCCGTCTGCTGTATTCACGACAATCATTTCATCCTGTTCAATAAACAAAGGAACCTTGATTTCCAAACCGCTTTCCAGCTTTGCGTTTTTAGATGCACTTGTTGCGGTATCACCCTTTACTGCCGGTTCACATTCAATTACCTGCAGAGTTGCCTTATCCGGTAAGATAACACCCAAGATTTCACCCTCAAACATAGAAATCGTCACATCATCATTCGGTTTGATGAAATTCATTTCCCATGTCAAGCGTTCCTTAGGAATCTCAATTTGTTCATACGTTTCATTATCCATAAATACCAAAGAATCCTCGGTATCATATAAATACTGCATTACTTTCTTATCGATACGAGCCGGCTGAATCTTATCGCCGCCGCCCCATGAAAGCTCTACATTTGAACCTGTACGCAAATTACGCACCTTTGCCTTTACGACCATCGCAGAGCGTGCGGTTTTATTCTGGCTTTGTTCCAATACGACAAAGATGTTGCCGTCCTGTTGAATCGTCATTCCCGGTTTTAAATCATTTGAAGATATCATTATAATCACCTTTCTTTACCTTATTATCGCTATTATTTTAATTCATTTTACGCTATCCGTCAATTTATTTATTAGGAATCTGACGGAATTGTTTGAAATTAAATAAGTGAAACGCTTTCTGTCTCAATATCGATATTCGTATTCGGGGAAGCAATTTCATCTACGATAATATTCACCTTTTTTATATTACGAAATTCATTTACGGAAAGTGAGCCTAAAAAAGACAGTCTTGTTTCGTTTTGATATTTTGCATAGACATCCTTCGCATTAAAATAAAGTGCATCGATATTTTCAAGACTTTCCCATTTTACATGCTTCCCGTTTGTTAAAGATTTCATTTCCTTTACACTGTAATTTTCAATCAAAAACAGCGGTTTACTGAATTGTTCGCCGAACGGGGCAAGTGCTTCAAGCTCATGCACTGCCGCAAGCTCACATTCCTCGATCAGGCACGGAATTGCTTCCTGTATGATTTCATCGGTAACGGATACAGTTTTCATTTTCTTTTGTACATATTCATAAAAGGCAGGATAATCCTTTTGATGAAGGCTGATGCCTGCTGCGGCGGCGTGTCCGCCGTACGCAATCAGGGAGATCGGACAATCGCTGAAAAAGCTGCGCAAGTCGATCATATGATTGCTGCGGATACTGCCCTTCATTTCCTCACCTGCTTGGGAAAATACCATTGCCGGCTTATGATACTCCTCACAAAGCTTTGCAGCAATAATTCCTAACAATCCTTCATGAAAATCCTCATGCTGCAGCATTAAAAAGGCATCGTTGGGATTGACAAGCGTGCGGGCAAATTCAGTCATTTTGCCGCTCATGGTACGGCGCTTTTGATTCAATGCATCGATCTGCTGCGCAAACAACAGAATATCGGCTTTCCTGTTCATCAATAAAAATTTAACGGTATTATTCGCATTTGCTAAATCCGCCAAACGACCGGTTGCATTCAGCCTCGGTACGACCTGAAAGGCAATCGTGCGCTCATCCCATTTATTGTCACTAGACAGTGCCTGAATCGGCTGGCAGATGCCCGCTTTTAAATAAGCAATGCCCTGCTTGACAATTTTTCTTGTTTCCTTCCACAGCGGCATGACATCACCGATTGCGGCAACAGCCGCCAATACGATATGTTCCTTGATTTCCCCCAACAAAGCGCGTGATATCATCAGTGCGATACCGGCACCGCATAAATTATCAAACTGCTCGCCCATCGTATGAGAATGTAATAAATGCGTACAAGGAACCGGTTGATCCATCGCATGATGATCAGTTACGATCGTATCGATTCCAAGCTTTGCGCACTGATTGAGTGCTTCAAAGGCCTTTACCCCGTTATCGACCGTAATCAACAGTGAATATTCCTTTTGCTTCGCCAAATCCACCGTATTTCGATGCAGACCGTACCCTTCCTTAAAGCGATTGGGAATATAAAAGCCGCACGTGATTCCGTAACGACTCAGCGCATCATATAAAATCGCTGTTGCGCAAATACCGTCCGCATCATAATCACCGCATATCAAAACCTTTTCCTTGGCTTCTCTTGCCTGCGTGATCCGCTGTATTACTTCGCTCATTCCCTGTGCACAGAAAGGATCGATCATTTCACTATTGCTTAATAATTCCGTTATTTGCGCTTGGTTCAATGCTTTCGCAACACATACCTTTGCCGCCAAATCACTTAACCCGAATGTTTCTTTAATTGCTTCATAGCCTGAAACAGATAATGCTTTAATTTTCATACCTCAATCTCCTAATGGCATTATTGTATCATAAAAGCCTTTTTCAAGATACTGTGATACTCATGAAATGAAGAAAAAGCGATAGTTTTTCACTATCACTTAATCAAATTATAATAAGACATTTATTTTAATACATCTAAGATAAAATAATCCTCAACCGTTGACTGTTCGAAATCGATTTCATCAGGATGCGTATTATACAAAATCCAAGAACATTCACCCAAATCTTCCCATTCACCGCTTTGTGCATACCGACGAATCGATATAATGCTTTCCGCTAAGCTTAAATAACGATCTCTTGTATCATCCTTCACTAAATAGATGCAATCACTTTTACTGTCATACAGCACATCGGCAATCACCAAATCACCCTCAACCGTTATCTGCGCGACTCTGATAAAGGCAGTCTGTTTATTTTTTAGCTTCTCGTTAAATTCGTTATATAGTTTACGATTGGTTTTCGCATTGTCAAAAATACTGTTGATGTAGCAATGATCCTTTACTGCATCCTCATACCTATAATTCTGCGGTAATTCACGGATATCCTGATATGCCTCTGTGGCTTTTGTTTGATAAATTTGATTTAACCATGTTTCTTTATCATCAAGAGTAATCAGATTCATATTCTCAAGACCTGTTTCCGCTTGACTTTGTTGATTATTGTCTTTTTCTTTTACAGCCTTTGTTTGCGCACCTGTTTTCATTCCAAGCATACTTACAGCGATACAGATCAGTATAACTGCACTTCCGATAGATAACATTTTTTTACTCATATTCAACACTCCCTTCCGTTATCCGATCATTCCTTTGTGATAGAATGCAATAATGCAATTAACTCACTTTCGGTAATATTTGCGGTTTCTACCGTTACATTCATTTGATTCAACCTAAGCTGAGCGATATATGAATTGTCATAGCGGTAAATATACAGCTTTTGTTTATTCATAATCGAAGCCTTTCCTTCCTCAATGAATTCCGCATAAATCGATTGATTTTCCTTTGAATATTGTATCTTAATACTGCGCTCGTTGTCATCGTCTGTATATGACTTTTCATACTGAAGCAGATCCTCATTATTTTTATTCCTATCGGACTGTAAATGATAGATAGTATTTCTCTCTGAGTCAATCAGATCATCAGGGATATCAAGTCCGCTTAAATCAAGACAATCAATCGCAGCATTCGCTTGTACGTTTGAAGCAGTATCAAGCGGTTCTCGATAACAGCCGCCGAAAATCAGCTCACCCTCAGTCTTTTTACAATCCTCTGCATCATTTTCAATGTAGATCAGCTTTGAAATCTCATTGATATGCAATATGACTTCTTTCTCCTTGGAAGCTGTCGGATTTCTTTGATCGTATAAAACATATGCCGCAGTAAGCACAAGCATACAAGCCGCTGCTAATTTCAGCCATTTTCCGTAAACAACCTGCTTTTGCGGTTCACTTGTGATTCGCGCTAATATCCTTTGACGATTTTTCTCTTGACTCAGCTTGTCATGAAACAGCTTTTTCATCATTTCCTTATTTGTCATTGATATCACTTTCCTTTTCCATAAAACGTTGCAGCTCCTTCAATGTTCGATATAGGCAATTCTTTACATAGGATTCACCTACATACAGCGTCTCAGCAATTTCCTTGATTGTCAGCTCTGAGTTATAATACAAGAAAAAGATTCTTTGAATATTCGTTGATTTCGTATTTAAATAGCTCCAAACAGACTCTAAGTCGCATTTATCATATACAAGCTGTTCAATATCCGTTTCATCCTCAAGCTTATCAATTAATTCTATTTCATTCTTTTCCTTACTGAACAATGAAATTGTCTTAAATCTGTATAAATAGCCGTAATATTGATAAATCTTATGCCTCGCAATACCGATAATATATGCATTCGTATGCTTGATTTTATGATGCGTGATGATTTTCTTATATACCTCGATATATACCTCTTGTACGATATCATTTACATCAGCTAGATTTGCGCATTTACAAACAACGTATTTTAATACACTTTGGTAGGTGTTCTCATATATCTCATTGAATTTCTCAAGGTTATTTTGACCGGTCATCTTATCACCTCACTATATCTGTTGGGAATTATGACGAAAAAGTTTCAAGCATTTCAATTTATTTTAACATAATTTATTTTTATGATAATGCGTATTCCCTTTGAATCAATCAAAAAAAGGCAAATTGCCTTTCTGTTTAAACAAGCTATTTCGGTAAATCATCGATATCATAACCAAGCGCCTTCGCAAGATTGTTGACTACCTTGACCTGTGCTACTATCGTTATAACGATAGTATGTCAATAAATCAAAGGATTAAAAAAACTGCCAAAGCACAATACAATGCTTCAGCAGTCAAATTCCTACTTATTAATCGTTGACACCCGGAACGATCAATTCCTCGATATCATCAACCTTTTTACGCTTTGCCTTTTTCTTTTTCGGCTTCATATTGATTCGGATATAATACCACAGCTGAGCCGCGATAAATACCGATGAACCCGCACCTGCAAGCAAGCCGACGCACAGCGTCAGATTGAATGAGGTGATTGCGCCGCTGCCCATCAGCAACAGGCATACGACCGGCAATAAGGTCGTAAAGGTGGAAAGAATAGAACGAGCGAAGGTGCTCTGTAAAGCATCGTTCACAATCGTTTTATAAATTTCCGGAGTCAGCTTCTCATGTTTATGCAGACGAACATTATCACGAATACGGTCGAATACGACAATCGAGTTATTGATTGAGTAACCGATAATTGCCAACATTACCGCAATAATATCCGTATTGATTTCCATTCTCAGAATGGCACAGACTGCCAAGATGATGAATACATCATGAATCAAGGCTACGATACCTGATAATGCGTAATCCCATTTAAAGCGAACAGACACATAGATCAAGACACCGATCCATGCCAATACGGAGATAATGATCGCATTACGCACAAGCTCACGACCGATAATCGGCTGAACGACATTATCGCTGACCTCAGCGTTATATGTCTTACCTAAGCTTGTTTTCGCCTTTTCCATTACCTCGGTATCAATCGCATCCTTACTGAATACAGATGCAATATTGTTTTTCTCACCGTTGATTTTGATACTGTTAGCTTTAATGCCTAATTCCTTCAACTGCGTTGACAGCTGATCCTTGGCAATTTCCTTATCACTTTCGATCTGCAGCTTCGTACCGCTCGTAAAGTCGATACCCAGATTTAAGATACCGTTGCCGCTGAAACCGTTAAAGCCCATGAAGCAAACAGCCACACCTAAAATCGCCAATGAAGTATAGATGAAGTATTTTGCCTTAGCGACAAAATCAAACTTCGCAAAGCGTCCGTATTGACGACGCTCCTCACCCTTCATAACATCGGGAACATCACTTTGTTTTACGGCGAACCATGCGTACTTGCCGTCGCATATACCGCTTTCAACCAAAAGCTTCAATAAGAATTTCGCAACGAATACGATTACCACCATCGTAGTAAATACGGAAATAATCAGCATTGTCGCAAAGCCCTTTACACTTCCCGTACCGAACATATAAAGAATCAATGCGGAAATAAAGGTCGTCAGCTGTGCATCCAAAATCGTTGTAAAGGATTTTGAGCTTCCCTCATAGAACGCTGTTTTTACACTGCGTCCGCTGTGCATTGCATCTTTGATACGCTCAAAGGTCAAGATATTAGAGTCACAAGCCATACCGACACCTAATACGAGCGCCGCAATACCTGACAGCGTAAATACCGCACCCATAGCGTTATAGACCAAGAATACGATAAATACATAAGCCGCAATCGTAATTGCCGAAATGACACCCGGTAAACGGTAATAACCGATCATAAACAGCATGATCAATACGACACCGATCGCACCTGCAAGCATTGTCTTAGAGAATGCATCTACACCGTAATCGGCACTGACCGCATTGGAGTAAACCTCATTCATCTTTACCGGCAAGGAACCGCTGTTGATCAGATCCGCAAGCTCTCTTGCCTCTTCCTCGCTGAAATTACCTGAAATTTCAACATTCGGAGAATCAATTGTCTGTGATACTGTCGCAGCTGATATGTATTTCGGATTTTCACTTTTGCTTTGTTTCGCATAAGAATCGGTTGCTTCATCAAAATCAAGCCATGCAACAATCAGATTCTGTCCGCTGCTTCGCTTCGAAATCGTTTCCGTAACACTGCGGAAAACAGATTGATCGGCCAGCTTTAAGGATACCTTGGCACGACCGTACTCGTCATAAGCTAACGATGCACTGCCCTCCTGTAGTACGGTAGCGTCCATCAACAGCTTATCATCGACATCACGGAATGTTAAATTCGCTGTCGATGAAATCATTCTGCGGGCTGCCTCCGGATCATGTACATCCGCCAGCTGCACACGAATACGATTGTCACCCTCAACCTGAATCACAGGCTCATTGACACCAAGCGTATTGACACGCTTGCTGATGGAGCGCACAACTGCCTCCATACTCGGTAATTCATCTTTTTCACTTAACGGCGTAACCTCGTATAAAATTTCAAAGCCGCCCTTTAAGTCAAGACCAAGTCGCATATTATCACGAATATCGCCAAAGAACGCAACAATAATTGCCATAATTGCGATCACGGTAATACCGAACATCGTTAAACGAGACTTTTTCATTCTTTTCCTCCTTCAATCAAATCATTAAAATCATGTAGCTTCATTTGTGAGCCAACAATTACCGCCTGACTCGATAAATATTGTACTACCTCATTGGCGCTGAGTTTGAATATATCATCGATTGCCTCATAAACACAGCGAGGACGATGATGCGACCACTTTAAGCCCATCAGTGCACTCTCGACATGCTCATAAGTCAAAGAGGATAATTCTTCTCGCTTTAACTGGCTTGTTTTTAAAGCGATTGCCAATTTAATATGTTTATCCCGGGTCAATATCGGTTCACTCATAAAATCCTCCTCAGTACCATAACATATATTATAAAACAAAATCAATGAAATGTGGAGATAAAACATGAAAAAAACGATTATAAAATCAACATTTTATCTAATACTCCTGTCTGTAGCGGCAAAAATCCTCTCTTTTGCGGTCAGAATCCTGTTGGCACGCTCCTTATCGGCCGATGCGATGAACCTTTATTCACTTGCGGCACCGACAATGGTATTTGTGATCACGATTGCGCAAATGGGAATTCCGGCTGCCTTAAGCAAGGTGATTGCCGAGCGAAGCAGTGCCAAGGAGCCGTTAAAGGTAAGCATTTTGATTTCCGTTTTGAACAATATCATTGTTACGCTTGCCTATGTTTTTCTCATTCCCTTTTTAGCGAAAAGTATTTTGAAGCAGGATCGATTGATTGAGGTTCTCTATGCGATCATACCGCTGATTCCCATGGTAACGATGTCCGGTATATTAAAGGGCTATTTATTCGGAAAACAGCTTCATTTGGCCGCAACCTCATGTCAATTTTTTGAAGAAAGCACAAGAATTCTGTATTTACTGATCGCATTTCAGATGAATCCGCAAATGGATGCGTTGACAATGGCAAAAACAGCAATGCTTTCCGTGACTGTCGGTGAAATCGGAAGCTCGATTTATATGCTTATTGTAACAGCGAAAAAAAGAAGCATAAAGCTTCCCTTCAGCGATCTGTTTCAAGATTTACACCGCAGATCCTTTGATGAGGTGCTGGCGATTTCCATTCCGATGACAGGCAGTCGTTTGATCGGCTCCTTCACCTATTTCTTAGAACCGATCATTATGGTAATCGGTCTTCAGGCGATCGATGCTTCGGCAATGGTAAATGCCTACGGACAGCTGAACGGATATGTGTTGCCGATATTAACGATGCCATCCTTTATCACTATTACCTTAAGCAACTTTTTACTGCCTTCCTTTACCTATCACCATACAAGAGGCAACCACAGCACTGCCGGCAAGCTGTTTTCCTTGATTATTCTGACGTGCTTTGGGATCGGTCTTGTATGCTCCTTTTGCTGCTTCCGCTTTTCCAAAGAGCTGCTGCAGTTATTTTACCACAGCGATCGCGGAGCAAATTTATTGCGAATCCTTGCGTGGCCCTTTGCCCTTTATGCGCTGCAGCCGCCGCTTGCCAGTATGCTGCATGCCCTCTCCTATTCCCGCAATACGATGATCGATACACTCAGCGGCTCACTCATTCGCTTATTATGTGTTGCGTTTTTCACAAAGAGTCTCGGCATAGAAACGCTTCCATTGGCACTCACCGCAGGAATGATCATAACTACACTGATGCACGCAGTAAATGTTGCGCTTGCCTTACGAAAGCCGCACTGATTATTTTGCCATTCGATCGGTTGAGGGAATCTCTCTTTTCAGCACAAACAAGCCGTCCTTTTGTAATATCGCTAAAAACACATCCTTAGCGGATGTAATTCCCTGCTTTAACAGCGCTTCGCTGAGCCATACCTCATCCAGATGCAGATCCTTCAGCACTTCGTTATTGATCACTCCGTCATTGATGATCGGTATCGGATGCTTTACCTTACATTTGCTTTTTTCCAATACGCTTAACGTACCGTTGGTTTCCATAATCGCAAATTCTACCTCTTGGGGAGATGCGATGTTTTTTTCATGCAGTTGAATCATCAAATCATCGATATTATAGCGTTCCTTACGCATGACCTCTTGATTGATATGACCGTTATGAATCAATATCACACTTTTACCGTCAAAGATATCACGTGATTTTTTGCTTTTCAGCAATACCCATGATACAAAAATCTGTAATAACGCTAAGGTCGCTATCGGAATCAATGATTTTAATATGCTTTCATCTAATTCCGTAATTGAAATCGCTAAAAGCTCTGACATTACTAAATAAATCACGATATCAAAGATACTCAATTCACCGATTTCACGCTTTCCCATTACCCGCATTGCGATAATAATAATGAAATAGATTACGATACATTTATAAATCAGCGTAAAATATTCCTGCATTTTTATTTCCTCCTTGTACTAGAATATCACTTCTTCACATACACTGAAGCGAGGTGATTTTATGAAAGATAAGCTGCTTGCCGTATTGAAATCAGTGGCAGCCTTATGTGCATGTACGATATTATTTTCGCTTGTTTTAGCCGCTTTATACTATTTTCATATATTATCACAGACAGCATTTCATACCTTAAACTGGATTTTCGGAGCACTTGCGTATGGCTTTGCGGGCATATTGCTTGGGATTGAGGTAAAGAAAAAAGCGCTTTTACACGCTTTGATCGTTTTATCCGTATTTTTAATCATCGGTTTATTGTGTATGGACAGCTATACGCTGATGAACATCGTTGAATTTGCGTCTAAGCTGCTTGCTTATGCGCTCGGAACATTGTTTGTTGCGCTGAAGCGCGGTGAAGCCTAATCCTGAGGGGTAAACAGCGTATCCTGATAAGAATAGCCGAGATGACGATAGGCCTTTTCGGTTACGATGCGACCGCGCGGTGTGCGGTTGATAAAGCCGATCTGCAGCAGGTACGGCTCATAAACATCCTCTAAGGTCATTGTTTCCTCACCGATGCTGCTGGCCAAGGCTTCTAAGCCCACCGGTCCGCCCTTGAAGCGCTCGATGATTCCCTTCAGATATTTATGGTCGACATGATCGAGTCCGAGCTGATCGACCTTTAGCTTATTCAATGCCATATCGGCAATTTCCTTTGAGATAACACCGTCATTGATGACCTGCGCAAAATCACGAACACGCCGAAACAATCGATTCGCGATTCGCGGTGTACCGCGTGAGCGCAACGCAATTTCCGTTACGGCATCTGATGCGATTTCCGTGTCCATGACCTTTGCGGTACGACTTACGATACGACTGAGCTCCTCAAGCGTATAAAATTCCAACTGCGAAATGATACCGAAACGATCGCGCAGCGGTGCAGTCAGATCACCGGCACGTGTCGTAGCCCCAACCAAGGTAAAGGGCGGCAGATCCAAGCGAATCGATCTCACGCTTGCTTCCTTGCCTACGACGATATCTAAACAATAATCCTCCATCGCGGGATAAAGGATTTCCTCCACCTGCTTGGAAAGACGATGAATTTCATCGATAAAAAGCACATCTCCGGCCTCTAAGGTCGAAAGAATCGCAGCCAAATCACCGCCCTTTTCAATTGACGGCCCACTGGCTGTTTTTATATTTCCGCCCATTTCATTGGCAAGAATATAGGAAAGCGTTGTTTTTCCGAGTCCCGGAGGACCGTATAACAGCACATGATCGAGCGCCTCATGACGCTGCTTTGCCGCTTCGATAAAGACAGCGAGATTTTCCTTCAGCTGCTGCTGCCCGATATATTCCTTTAAGGTCTGCGGACGTAAACCGGCATCCTCATCTGCAGTGATTGCTTCACTGCTCAGCATTCGCTCCTCCATGCCTATACCCCTTTCCGTTTCGCCAAAATCCCCAGCGCATGACGTATATATGCTTCGGTGCTGTCAAGCTCGCACAAGGAAAGCTCCTTGGCAATTCCCTGCAACTCCCCTGCCTTATATCCGAGTGAGCGTAAGGCCTCTAACGCTTCCTTGATCGTCGGGTTACCTTCCTCACCGGCTTCATTTTCCGTTTCGACAAGCTTGCCCTTTAAATCCAAGATGATCTGACCGGCCGTTTTCGCACCGATACCCGGCAAGCTTTTCATAAATTTCACATCATTCTGTTCGATTGCCGCAATCATATCCTGTGCATCGCATACCGCAAGCATACCGAGCGCAGTACGAGGACCGACACCCTTGACTGAAATCAAGCGCAGAAAAAGGTCATGCCCTTCCACAGTCGAAAAGCCGTACAGCATAATGGCGTCCTCACGCACATACTGATACGTATACACCGTAGTTTCATTTCCGCTTTGAAATTTCAGCGGATTCGCTACATAAATTCGATATCCGATTCCATGATTTTCAACGACGATGCAGTCCTTGCCGCAGCTGCATACAATTCCCTTCACAAACGCTATCATAATTCACCACCAACTTAATCATTAAAATTATCATTAAAGATCAGCTTTCCTATCGATACATTTCGATTCTATATCCGCAATACAACACCGATAAAAATAAGCTTATCCTTTTTTTCAATCCATATTATTATATCATAACTGAATTCGTTAAGGTAGATTTATTTCAAGTGATACGGGACAATGATCGCTGCCCGTAATATCCGTATGAATATCAGCCTGCTTCAGCAAATCGCCTAAGCGCTTTGAAACGATAAAATAATCAATGCGCCAACCGGCATTGCGGGCTCTGGCATTAAAACGATAGCTCCACCATGAATAAGCGATTTTTTCGGGATTCAAATAACGAAATGTATCAATAAAGCCGCTTTCAAGCAACTGTGTAAGCTTTGCGCGCTCCTCATCACTGAAGCCGGCACTGTTTTGATTCGTCTTTGGATTTTTCAAGTCGATTTCCTTATGCGCAACATTTAAATCGCCGCATAAGATCACCGGCTTTTTTTCATCTAATTTATTTAAATACGTACGAAAATCGTCTTCCCATTCCATACGATACGGCAAACGTGCCAATTCGTCCTTGGAATTCGGTGTATAACAGCCGACGAAATAAAAGCCTTCAAATTCTAAAGTAATCAATCGCCCCTCTTGATCGTGCTTTTCGATTCCCATACCGTAGCTGACTGACAACGGCTTTTGTTTCGTAAAAACCATAACACCGCTGTAGCCCTTTTTCACTGCACTGTTCATATATTGATAATAGCCTTCACTGATTATTTTCAGTTGATTCGGCTGCATTTTTGTTTCCTGAATACAAAAGATATCGGCATTCACTTGTTGAAAGAAGTCATAAAAGCCCTTCTGTACACAAGCGCGAATTCCGTTTACATTCCAAGATACAAGCTTCATATCAATTCCTCCTTAATGATCTTATCGTCGCAGCGATCATCATCTTAACATTTCGTAAGTTACAGCTATAGTATAAATAATTTTAAATAAATTGTCACTGTTTATGCTTCCTGTCTATTTCTATAATGAATTTTTTTGACTTGCACTTATTTTTGATGATACATTGTTTCATGATTCTTTTATCACTGACTGTCCTATATTAGAAAAAGACAGAGAATTTTAAGCTCTCTGTCTATTATTCAGCTTCCTGCAGCATTTATTATTCCTATTCTTTTCTTATTACTCCGTCTGATTTTCTTATCATAAACGCAATCATCATTCCTATCATTAGGAAGGAGAAGCCGTTAATATCAATGATCGGAGACGTTGTTGCCGTATCTACAATCGGTGCATCACTCGATACAATTGCATAATAGGAATTGTGGTTCGTCGTAAATGTGATATAACCGTTTTGTACTTTAGAAGGAACCATAGTAACCGTTCCGTTATCGGCAATATAAGCAATTCCCAAATAACGCTTAGCCGCTAAATCGTCATCTAATTTAATCTTAACTGAGTAATTACCCTTAGGTGTATAAGTTGCACCGTTACGAAGCATATAAATATCGAAGATTTTTTCAAATGTATACTTTGCTACTACTTCCTTATTCACGATAGAGGCGATTGTATTTTCCTTTGCGTCCGATGGTAAATCTTCGATAATCAATTCAATATCATCAGGGAATTTTCCGATGATACTGACTTTGTTATCTGCGCTGTTAAGCTGATTTACATAACCCGGCCGAAGCGGTTTGTTCGGTCCGATCGGATTACTTGGTTTGTTTGGATTATTCGGCTTATCAGGTTTATTTGGGGTATCCGGTTTGTCAGGATTGTCCGGAGTATCCGGTTTATCAGAATCATCAGGTTTTCCCGGTTTATCAGGATTATCAGGATTGTCCGGTTGATCAGGTTTATCCGGATTATCCGGTTGGTTAGGGTTGTCCGGATCATTACCGTCATCCTTTTCTTGCAGGTCGGCAAGCGCCTTATTCACAGCATCTGCCGCTTGATCCACTTCAGCCTGTGTAGCTTTTTCGTTTGCTGCTACAACATTTGCATCAGCCAACACATGATTCAAATTCTCCAGACTCTCATCTGTATATTTTGAAGAATCGATGTCAGCAGCATCTTTAATCGCTTTATTTAATGCAGTGAAGTCAGCTTTCACTGTTACATTGATTTGTGCAGTTGCGTTATTATCTGCGCTTGTAACAGTAATGATTGTTGAACCTGATTTTTTCGCTGTAACAGTACCGTTTACTACTTCAACAATATCTGTGTCACCGCTTTCCCAAACTAATTCTTTATTAGTCGCATCTTCCGGATTGATTGTTACTTCAATCTCTTTGCTTTCATCTTTTTCTAAAATAATTTCATCATCTGCGAATTCAATGCTGTCTACTAATACTTCATCAGGTGCCGACAATTCTTCATATTTCTTGCTTATTGTATAAAGCTGATCTTTGAAGTCGGAAACGTCTACTAATATTTGCTGTCTGCCTGCTTCGGTAATCCAGCGAGCAGGTTTTCCGCCGGCATATGCCCATCCCGGCTGATTGTTCACCAAGTCAAAAGCATAATTAGATTTTACAGTCGAGAATAATTGTTCAATATCTTGAGCTAATTCAGGATATGCTTCCTGCATGCGATATAATTTATTAATATCGCGGATTCCTTCACCATATTTTTCACTTCTGATGGAAGCTTTTGTCACCTTTTTTTCAGCATCCTTCGGTGATGGATACACCATGAAACAATCGCCCGGCTGGAAGGAATAATGCGTTGTATCTACTAACGGATCTTCTACCCAAGCATCATAAGCCCAATCTAAGAATCCGTCTACACCTAAAGAACCTGAGAACATCATTGTCCAGTAACTCTCTGCCGGCAGAGAACGTAAGAATGAATTCGGGAATACATCTGTTCCGGTATAGAAAGTAGTGCTTAAACCTTTTTCTTTACGATCTGCCAAGAACGGTTTGAAGTCCGCAATATTGTTTCTTAATAAATTTAAGTTATAAGAAAGATCTTCCATTCTGGGCGGTACACCATCACCATTGAAAATATGGTTATACGCGCCTTTTTTCTTGAATGACTTACCGTCTTTATTCTTCACTTCATCAATAAGATCAAAAACATTTTTCATCATCGCTCTTTCATCAAAGCCGATGGAAACCTTATCAAACCAATCCTTTGCATCAAGATGTGCTGTGAAGTCAATTAAGAAAGGTCTCCAATAAGAAGCATAATTGGTTTTATTGGAAATGCTGACAGTATCTTTTTTCACTGTGCCTGAAGCTTCATCATAATAAATGATTCGATCGTTCCATGGAATCATACTGTATAAAACGATGTCATCGCCGATACCGATTGATTCAGCTACTTCCACAAATTTATCGAAGTAATCATAATCAAATGACCATGTGCCATCAGCCTTTTTCGTCCATTTAATTAATGAAGGGCAACGAATATCATCACCGTTTGCAGGATCGATTTCACCGTAAGTCTGTCCGCCCCATGCTTCTTCTACTAATGATGCGGTTAAGGTTACACCGCCATATTCCTTATATTGTAATAAGTGCGTTCTCAAAATATCGATATGTTCCGGAGAGAACGGTTCAACCTCATAATACTCTGCTGAACTGAAAGGATATGTCCAATAATTAGGTCTGAAGGTGTAATCTTCAGTATCATCAAATGTAAGATCAATAACCTCAAACGTATAATCGATTGTCTTACCCTCTGTCAATCCGTCAGCCGTAACAGTAATCTGTCCCGTATAAGTTCCCGGCTGTGTATCTTTACCGGCCTTGAAATCAAGCCATACCAACTGAACTCTGTCTTTACCTAATTGCGCTAAAGGCTCGCTTGTATCAATAATATCAAAATAGTATTCTTTAGGACCTGTTGGCATGATCGCATTCGGATTAATGGAATACCAGCCTGCATTACCGATAAAGCCCAGCGCTTCTGTGATAAAGGTAGCTTGTATTGCATCAGAATCAAGAACCGTACCTTTTTCATTTTCAAATTGGCCGATTTCGACTCTGACATTATTTAAATCTTCTGATCCACTAAGAATCGCAATTTCCGAAATCGCCTTGTCGTTTTTCCAGCTCCATAAAGTATCCGTTGTCTCATTTACTTTCAGTAACGAATCATAAGCTTTTTGTTGAAACTGATCATTGGAATCTACAACAGTAACATGTAATTTATCTTTTTCCTTTACGGTAATTGTCATACTGTTATAGATACCTAGGCTTTGACAGTCACCGCTGACCATAGCCGTGCCGCTTCCCTTTGCAGTTACCTTACCTGTCTCATCTACAGTCAAAATTGATTCATCCTCTGTCGCAAACACAAAATCTTCAGGTAAAGCTGCCCCCACAGGTTCAGTATCATATTCGATCTGATATTCTTGACCTACATAAATCTCTGCGCTTCTGTTTTTAAATGTTACATTAGAAGCTGTTGCTTTTGGTTTAAAAATATCTGCTCTGGTTACTTGGATATTAGCACCGCTGGCATTGGCGTTCTTTGTACCGGTTGCTTTACATTTCAATGTATGCTCTTTATTCTCCAAGTTCTTATACTCAACTAGTTTTAAAGCGGACGCCGGTCTGCTCGCAGCATAAGTATCCACTGTTTTAACATCTCCACCGTCAATAGAAAATTCTATGATGGCATGAGAAGGTGCTTTAAAGCCAAACACTTCAATTCCTGTTCCCTCGAATTTAATCGTATAATATACATCATTATTAGCCGGCTGAGAGGTATCTACAGTTGTAAAATACTCGTTTGCCGCTACCCCGGCTTTCCATTTTGTACTGGGGTAGTAATAAAATTTATTATTCTCATTTTCACCACCTGCATCAAGTTTTGCATTAATTGATATTATATCTTCGGTGCCGCTTGCTGCAATAGTAATTCCGCTTGTAACCAATGAGGTAAGCGCCAATGCAGCAGCGAATAAAGATAAACAAAGTTTTTTCAGTTTATTTTTCATATGCTCTTCCCTTTCCTGTTTTTTGAAATATCCGATGATATTTCTTACATTATCTTGTGATTGTACATTCTTGCTGAACTGCTTGATATTTACTTCAAACCATAACATCCATACCCCTTTCATACACTCTGATCAATATAACAAGTCGAATATATCAAATCGTATACTTTTGTAGACAGGATTTCAAATGGGAAATTCCTGCTTTTTTTATGCATAAAACATACTTTTTTAACTCTGTATTGTTTTGTTCCCAAAAGTATACGTTTTTATACATTAAAAGTATACTGTGAGCGTTTACATTACATAGTATACCTAATTATGGAAAAGTTGTATTTGCACTTTTAAGTAAGTTTTTTGTACTTTTCGGCATAACGATAAATAAATTTTATTATAAAACGGTATCCTATCTCATTGTTTTTGTTTTCTGTTATAAAAAAAGACAAGAAATTCCTGTCCTTTTTATTCATCTTCAAATACAAATTCAATATTACAGATGACTACGGTATCACCGTTGACACAGCCTGCATCACGAAGCGACTGATCTACGTTCAGCTTACGCATTCTGCGGGCAAAGCGCATGATATCCTCATCATTGGTAAGCTTTGAAGCGGAAAAATTACGTTCAATGATCGGTCCGCTGACTTCCCATTCATGCTCGGCAAGCTTTTGAATCGTAAACGGTGCTTCCTCCGGCTTGAATTGATACAATACGCCCTCTGCGGTTGAATCCTCATCCTGAAATAACGGAAACTGCTCCGTCACTTCCAACAGATCGGCAGCGCGATATAACACCGGTTCTAAGCCCTCTGCGATAATCGTCGTTGCCTCAAAAACTTCAACATCGGGATATGCCTTGCGAAATCGGTTTAAATTTTCTGCGGCATCATCTAAATCCATCTTATTCGCAATCACGATCTGCGGGCGCTCCAACAAACGATATTCATACTGCTTCAATTCATCATTGATCGTCTGATAATCATTTAGCGGATCACGTCCGTCATTGGCCCCCATATCGATCACATGGATTATGACACGACAGCGCTCGATATGGCGCAGAAACTGATGTCCCAAGCCCTTGCCCTGTGCGGCACCGGCAATCAATCCGGGCAAATCAGCCATCACAAAGCTGCGTCCGTCAGGCACCTGCACGACACCTAAATTCGGTGTAATCGTCGTAAAATGATAATCGGCAATCTCCGGTTTAGCCTTACTGACAACAGACAACAATGTCGATTTACCGACGGAAGGAAAGCCGACCAGTCCGACATCTGCCAAAAGCTTTAATTCCACATCGACATCGCGTTCGATTCCCGGCTCACCGAGCTCACTGTATTGCGGCGCTGTGTTTTTGCTCGTACGAAAATGCCAGTTGCCACGTCCGCCTTTTCCGCCCTTCGCAATGATTTCCTGTTGATGATTTTTAGTTAAATCGGCTAAAATTGCGCCGGTTTCACTGTCCTTTACCAAGGTACCGATCGGTACCTTGACGATAAAATCATCACCGTCTGCTCCGTGCATCTTCTTTGTTTTTCCCTTGCCGCCGTCTTCTGCCTTCAGTTTGCGCTGAAAACGCAGATCCAACAGTGTAGACTTATGGGAATCCGCTTCAAAAATCACATTTCCGCCGCGTCCGCCGTCTCCGCCGCTCGGTCCGCCGTAGGCAACATATTTCTCATGACGAAACGCAACAATGCCGTCTCCGCCCTTTCCTGCCTTAATATGCAGCTTTACACGATCTATAAACATGCTTGGCACCTCACTTCCAAAAATAAAATCCCCGATACGGGGATTTTTTTATTACGCTGCCGGATAAACGGAAACCTTTTTACGGTCCTTACCCATACGCTCATATTTCACAACACCGTTTACGGTTGCGAATAAGGTATCATCACCGCCGCGCTTTACATTCGTACCCGGATGAATCTTAGTCCCACGCTGACGATAAATGATACTGCCGGCATGACATTTCTGTCCATCTGCAAGTTTTGCTCCCAAACGCTTGGAATGAGAATCACGACCGTTTTTTGTAGAACCTACTCCCTTTTTAGAAGCGAATAACTGAATATCTAATACAAATTTCATAATCACACCTCCTGATCTGTTACTTGAATATAGTTTTTATAAGATTCCTGCATCGTAATAAGCTGTACGCGAAGCATTTCCAGCATCACTTGTACATCATGCTCACTCAACAGGTGATTTGTGATTTGAATGAAGCCCTCCTCCATTCGTAAATCACAGTTTGGATGTTGTTCATTCAGTGCATTTAATGCACCGATTGCGATACAGGATACTCCGGCACAAACCAAATCCTTGCCCTTGACATCCGCATTCGCATGACCCGATATCGTTATTTTTGATATCATCTGCTGCCTGCGCTCAATGTCGATCCTGATCATATCGGACTAAGCCTCGATAGAAGTAACAGTCAGTTTTGTATATGGCTGACGATGACCTTGTTTACGACGGCTGCTGCCTTTTTTCGCCTTGTATTTGAAAATAGTGATTTTCTTACCTTTACCCTGCTTTTCAACCTTGGCATTTACCTTAACACCCTTTACATAAGGTGTACCTACACGAGTCGTTCTGTTTGCGTATACTACAACCTTGTCAAACACAACTTCTTCGCCTTCCTGTGCATTCAGTTTCTCAACGAAAATGGTTGCACCTTCTTCAACACGGATTTGTTTTCCGCCTGTTTCGATAATTGCGTACATTTGTCGCACCTCCTTCTTTTGCTTAAGACTCGCCACATACGGAGATGATTACTCATACTTACTGCCCGTATTATGTGCGGTTGTAAGTCCGAAAGGACATACAACACGTAGTATATTACCATAAAATTACTGTAATTACAAGTTTTTTATTTCATTTGCGCTTAATTGCGCTTAATTCATTGTCCGTAGCTGTAAAAGACTGTTTGACTATGCACTATTCTGCTTCCTGACGCTTTTCATCGATCGGAATATAAACGATTTTATTGACGATACAAGATTGCTCCTCTTTTTTCATCGCATCGATCAACAGATAATTGCCCTTTATTAATATATCTCGATACTGCTGATAGATTTTCGGAAAAATCACCAAATCGATTTTACCGCTGTCATCTGCCCCTACACCGAACATCATCAGTTCGCCGTTTTTCGTTCGATGCTCGCGTGTTCGCTCTAAATAGCACAAAAGCTGAATATATCCGCGCTTTGCGCTTAAGCTGATGATCGGCTGCAGCTTTCCGTCGATGTCCTTTCTCAGCTCCTCAATCGGATGCTTGGAAAGATAAAAGCCGATTGCTTCACGCTCTTTCATGGAGCGAAGCGTCGCATTTTCACGCATTGTTTTCACAGCCGGCTTGCTGACTAAATCAAATTTGATCATGATCTGATTTTCATCCTCGACTTTGACCAAATCACCGTAGCGAAATGCATCATCCATTGTCGCGAGCAGTGATGCACGATTGATTTTAAAGCAATCCAAGGCACCTGCATGAATCAAAGTCTCCACTGTTTTTTTATTGACCTTTTTCGTTATCATGCGGGCAATAAAATCAAAGTAATCATTAAACTCACCGTTTTGATTACGCTCTGCAACGATTGTCGCACAAACCGCTGAACCGATATTCTTAATCGCAGTCAAAGGAAAGCGCAAGGCCTTGTCCTCAATCACATAATGATCGAAGGACGCATTGACGGAAGGCACCAGCACCGCAATTCCCCGCTTCTTTGCTTCAAAGATATATTCACTTGATTTTGTTTCCGAGCCGATCACACTGTTTAGTAAGGAACAAAAGAAATACAGCGGATAATTTGCCTTTAAATAAACAAGCTGATACGCAACAAGCGCATAAGCAACCGAATGAGAGCGATTAAAGCCGTAATTCGCAAACTTCATGATCAATTCATATACATGCTTTGCCAAATCCTTCGTATAGCCTTGTTTTACGGCACCTTCAATAAATTCGGTCTCCAGCTGTCGTATTTCATTGCTGTGCTTTTTACTGATCGCCTTACGCAGATTATCCGCCTTGGCAAGTGAAAAACCGGCCATTTTCTGTGATATCTGCATAATCTGTTCCTGATAGATCATAATGCCGTAAGTATGCTCTAAAATCGGCTTTAAGCTCGGATGAATATAATCGATATACTGCGGATTCTTTTTACGCTTTAAGTATTCGGGGATATTTTCCATCGGACCGGGACGATACAGCGCTATCGTCGCAACGATATCCTCAAATTCACGAGGCTGCAGCTGTCGAATCAGATTTTTGATTCCTTCGGATTCTAACTGAAAGATACCGATCGTATCGCATTGACAAAGCAAGTCGTAGCATTTTTTATCATTTAAAGGAATTTTCATGATATTCAACGGTTCCTTACGCTCTGCATTGATCGCATGTACGATTTCATCAATGATCGTAAGATTTCTGAGTCCTAAAAAGTCCATTTTGATCAAGCCGAGTTCCTCTAAGTATTCCATTGTGAATTGAGTGGCGCACATGCCCTCATCCACTTCGATCAACGGACAGATCGTAGTGATTGGTTCGGCCGAAAACACAATACCGCCGGCATGCAGCGAGGCGTGTCTTGGAAGTCCTTCCAGCTTTAATGCCTTTTCATAAATATGGCGCAGCTGATTCGAGGAATTTACCATTTGTTTAAAGCGTGGATTTTGTTCATATGCGTATTTCAAAGTAACCTTAGGCAAAAACGGAATCTGCTTACAAAGCATATCGATATCACGCTGATTGACACGCATGACCTTGCCGATATCACGCAGCACCTGCTTCGCACCCAGCGTATTGAACGTAATAATATGAGCGACATGCTCCTTGCCGTATAAATCACGCACATAATCGATGACCTCATTACGGCGGTTATCGGGAAAATCGGTATCGATATCGGGCATGGAAATACGCTCGGGATTCAAAAAGCGTTCAAACAACAGCTGATATTGAATCGGATCAACATGGGTAATTCCCAAACAGTAGGCAACAAGCGAGCCGGCAGCACTTCCCCTGCCCGGTCCGACATAGATATCCTGAGTTCGCGCATAGCGGATAAAGTCATAAACGATTAAGAAATAATCGGCATAGTTCATTGATATAATTACTTGAAGCTCATAGTCAAGTCGTTGCTTATATTCAGCAGGAATACTCTTAAAATTCATACGCTTCGCTAAGCCTTTATAGCACAGCTTGCGCAAATACTCCTCACTGGATATATCAAGCTTATTTTTGAAATGCGGTAAATGTACATGATTAAACTGAAAGCTGACCTGACATTGACTCGCAATCGTATCGGTCATCTGTAAATCATCTGCTTCATATAAGCCCTGCATTTCCTCGGGATTTCTGAAATAACGCCGCGGAGCATAATTCAGCGTTTTATCCTGTAAAGCAACTCCCTGATCGATCGCACAGAGAATTTTATAGCTTTCCTCATCATCCTTGCTTCCGTAATAAACGCGTGATAACGCACAGGTGGAGATATTCAGTTCCTGTGCACATTTTTTCAACAACAGATTTTTGATCCGTAATAAGCCCGAATCATTACAGGCAATCGCACAATAAAAGGATACAAAGCTGTCCTTATACAGTGTCAAAAGCTCTTTGATCAGTGCTTCGTCCTCTTTGACGATTGCCGCTTCTAAGGTTGAATTATCCCCGCCGTTCAAGACGATGCAGTGCTCTGTATATTCCTTCAGTTCCTCTAAAGTGACCGGTGTTCGATTGGTATTATAGCGAGTGGATAATGCCAATAAGCTTTGATAGCCGATATCATCACGTGCCAATACGATCAGGTTGCATACAGTATCACCGTGAGTACAATCACATTCCATGCCGAAAATCGCATGTATGCCCTGTTTTTTCGCTTCATGATAAAAAGCTGCCGCACCATGCATGACCTGTTTATCGCATAACGCAACCGATGTATAGCCGCACAATTTCGCATGTGATACGATATCGGGTATTCTTAATGTGGAATTCAACAGCGTATAACAGCTTCTGACATGAAGATGAACACTCACGACAACACCTGCTTTCTTTGTATCATTATATCATATCTTTACCTGTTTCGTTTCCTTATATACAAAATTAAATACTGTTTACGGTTGACTTCTGTATTTCACCTGAATAATACTTGTGTACTCACAGGTCATCACCTTATCTTTTTACCTATCTGCTTCTCAATGCGCCATTTCGGTGCACTGCCGTCATCTGCCCAGTATTCATCAACCGATTGTATTTTATCGTCCTTTATTTTGAAAAACGATGTAACATGAAAAGAAGCAGCTTGATTCTTCGGATAAACTCGCACCACTGTTATCATCAAATCATTTAATGTTTCTATGCGTTCGATTTCACCGTCCCAATCACCGGGATATTCACAGTTCGCAATCATAAATTCATCAACGGTAAAGTGTTCATTCGTACAATGCCAGTTGATATACGCTTCTTTATGAAAATATTTTCTGATTTCTTGTTCCCTCTGTGCTAAAACTGCTTTCCAAAATGCTTGTATATTCATAGGAATACCTCTCTTTTCAACATTATAACATGAATTTTCAAAGCATTCTATACATCAATATCATACAGCGATATTAAAAAGCACATTTCACTAAATGAGATAATAAAAAAGAGATACTGCCGTTCGGCAATTATCCCTTATTGTTGATACGCTGTGAAAGCTGTTCTAGCAACTCCGTGATTTGTGCTTCGGTTAAATTTTTCGCACCGCAGGCATAACGATGCCCACCGCCGTTAAAATTCATCGCAATATCATTGATAATCACATTGCGAGAACGAATCGAAGCGTTATATAACGGCATTTCATTGCTACTGTCTGTGCTTTCCACAAACAATATCCATGCATGAAATTCATTCACATGACTTAACGCATAAGTTTTTTCCTTGGCTTCATTATAAGTCAAATCAAACTGCTCATACTCCGCTTTGGTTATTTTACAGAAAGCGATATGCTCATGAAACAGCTGTACATGCTCCCTGATATACGTTTCATAGCGATATTCCTTCAGGCTCTTAGAAAAATTCATTTCATTAACCTTCGCAACATCTACACCCTGTTCAACCAAATAGGCCGCTGTTCTTAACATCTGCGGTGTTGTCGCATTGATTGAAAACTGAAGCGTATCGGCAATTAAGCCGCTGTACAGATATTCCGCACATTGCTTAGAGAGCGTTTCTCCTCTTTGTTGAAACATATTTGCTAAGATTTCACAGGTTGCACCCTTTTTATCCTCGATATATTCAATGTCGGCATACGCATCGACAAAGATATGATGATCGATCTTGATTTTAAAGGCAGCACTTAAACAGCGTGAATCGTCAATGCGTGAAGCATTGGCCGTATCTAAGATGATCGCCAATGAGCTTTGGATCGTTTCATCATCTGCTTCATCAATGCTTGGATAATGAACCGCAATCGAGCCTACGGAAGCACCGAGTGCATATACCCTTTTCTGCGGATAATTCTCATAGATCCACTGCTTTAAACCAAACTGCGCACCGAGTGCATCTGCATCCGCACCGATATGGCGAAACAATGTAATCGTATCGTATTCGGCGATACAATCAAACAGTCGCTGCATGTTTAGAAGCCCAATAAACGCTGTGTATCACGCGCAATCACAAGCTCCTCATTTGTCGGTACGAGCCATACGCTGACCTTGCTTTCCTCAGTGCTTAACAGTTGCTCCGTACCGCGAGTCTTAGCGTTGAGTTCTTTATTGATTTTTACTCCCAATGCGCTTTCGAGCTTTTCGCACACTAAGCGGCGAATCTTATGATCGTTTTCGCCGATACCGCCCGCAAATACGATCGCATCAACTCCGCCGAGCTGTACGAAATATCCGCCGATGGTGTTGATAATGCGATTGACATAAAGGTCGGTCGCGATGATGGCGCCTTCCTTGCCTTCTTCACATGCCTGCTCAATATCACGGGCATCACTGGAGATTTCACTGATTCCCAGCATACCGCTTTCCTTATTCAATACATTATCCATTTCCTCAGCGCTCATTCCTGTTTTCTTCATCATATAACAAACGATCGCAGGATCGATATCACCGCAGCGAGTTCCCATCATAATACCTGCCAACGGTGTAAAGCCCATTGAGGTATTAATGCACTTACCGCCGTCAACCGCAGAGATACTTGCGCCGTTTCCTAAATGACAAGTGATGATTTTTAAATCCTCGACATTCTGATTCATCAGCTGGGCACAGCGCTGAGATACATACTGATGACTGGTTCCGTGATAGCCGTAACGGCGAATCTTATAATCACGATACCATTTCATCGGCACCGGATATAAATAGCTTTCCTGTCCCATCGTCTGATGAAATGCCGTATCAAATACAGCGACATGACCGGCATTCGGCAACGCTTCCTTAAATGCACGATAGCCGACAAGACCGGCCGGATTGTGCAGCGGTGCCAATTCTGACATATCAACGATCACCTGTTCAACCGCATCATCGATCACGCGGCTGCTGCTGAAATCACCGCCCTGTACGACACGATGACCCACGCCCTTGATTTCATCAAGGGATGCAACGATTTTGTGCTCTACCAGTGCTTCCATCAATAAGCTGACTGCCTTCGCATGATCCGCAATCGGCAATCGTTTCGTAATCTTTTCCCCGTTCACCTTGATCGTAAAGATTCCTTCCTCAAGACCGATGCGCTCCATATTACCGCTTGTTAAAACCGTTTCCTGCGGCATTTCAAATAACTGAAATTTCAAAGATGAGCTTCCTGCGTTTACCGAAATAATTTTTGTCATAATATCCTCCTGATTATCTATCGCTTCCAGCGCTTTTATAAACTGATCTAATTGCTTGTTTTTCATGCTTCTCATTGCATCATACAGCTTGCTTCGCCGTTTATTTGCCGCAACAAGCTGAAGTCTTTCCTCATAATCTGTCAAAGCCTTCTCACTGCGCTTTAAATGATCGCTTACTGCCGCTCTTGAAATCTTCAGTATTTCGCTGATTTCCGATAAGGAAAAATCCTCCTCATAATACAGCTGTAAAATTTCCTGCTGCTTCGTTGTCAACAGCGTTTTATAAGCGTCCAGCAGCTCATTCATGCGCAGATTTTTATCAAGCGGCTCCATCGTCCAAAATACCCTCGCATAAGCCGTAAAGATACGCATTGATATCAAACGGACGCAGATCGTCAACACCCTCGCCCAATCCGATATAAGTTACCGGCAGGCCCAACAGATCGCGGATTGCGATTACGATGCCGCCCTTGGCCGTACCGTCCGTTTTCGTCAAGATTATACCGCTGACATCGGTCGTTTCCATAAATACCGATGCCTGCGAGATTCCGTTTTGACCTGTTGTCGCATCGATCACAAGCCATACCTCATGCGGTGCTCCCGGAATTTCCTTCGCTACCACACGCTTCATCTTTTCCAGTTCCTTCATCAGATTCGCTTTATTTTGAAGCCGTCCTGCGGTATCACCGATCACGATATCGGCATGATGCTCCTTGGCATAGCGACAGGCATCCACCAACACCGCACTGGGATCGCCGTTTTCTCTCCCCTTGATGCAGGGCAGATCTAAACGCTGAGCCCATTTGGCGAGCTGATCGACAGCTCCGGCACGAAATGTATCAGCTGCCGCAAGCACGACGCTTTTATTTGCTTCCGTAAAGCGCTTGGCAAGCTTGGCGGTCGTCGTCGTTTTTCCGCTGCCGTTGACACCGACCATCAAAATCACGGTAGGACCGTCTGCATTCTCTTGAAAAGGACGATCCTCATGCGCATTGTACAGCTCAGCCATTTGTTCCACCAAGCACTCGCTGATTTCCTGAAATGTTTTCAAGTGACGATCCATTGCTTCGTTTTCAACCGCATCAACGATTTTTTGGGCCGTTTTGATTCCGATATCGGCCTCCAACAGCGCAATCATCAGCTCCTCTAAAAATTCCTCATTGACACCGCGAAAGCCTAAGGCCAGCTTACGAATTCGCTGTGAAAATGATTTTTTACTTTTATCTAATCCGCTGAGATAGCGATCCTGATCCTCATTAGAACCGAACGCCTGCTTCAGCTTTGAAAATATACCCATTATGCTTCCACTTCCTTCTGTTGATCATTTTCCTGATCCACCATATTGATCGCATCCTGAAGGCGTACCTTCAACAGCTGCGATACTCCGTTTTGCTGCATCGTAACACCGTACAGGGCATCACACTGCGCCATCGTACCGGGACGATGCGTTACGACGATAAACTGACTCTCACCGCGGAAACGCGCAATATATTTCGCAAAACGCTCTACATTCGCCTGATCGAGTGCAGCCTCAACCTCATCAAAGATACACAGCGGCATCGTTCTTGCCTTCAGAATTGAGAATAAGACGCAAATCGCAATCAATGCCTTTTCCCCACCGGAGAACAAACGAATGTTCTGTACCGTTTTGCCCGGAGGCTGAACATCGATATCAATGCCCGTATTCAACACATCCTGCGGGTCGACCATATATAAGCGTGCCTTACCGCCGCCGAACAACGTGCGAAATACATCATTCAGCTCACCGTTGATACGATCGAACATCTCCTGAAACTGAGTAATCATGACCTCATCCATTTCATCGATTGCCTCTAATATTTTATCCTTGGCCGATAACAGATCGTCACGCTGCTTCGTTAAGAAAGTGAAGCGCTCGCTTACCTCCGCATATTCCTGCGGTGCATCTAAATTCACATTGCCCAGCTGTTGAATCTCCTTGCGCAATATGAGCACTCGCTGCTTTGCTTCGACAATATCGATTTCCTGCTTCTGCGTCAGTGCATATTCATAAGTCATCTCATAGGTTGAGCTTAAACGCTCCAAAGCATTTTCCAGCTGAGTTTCGGCCTTGACCTTATTTTCTCCGACTTCGCGCTCTTCATTCTGTAAAATGTTTAAATCGCGGCGCAGCTGACGGATTGTTGCCTCTTTTCGTTCTACCTCACTGCCGCAGCGCATTCTGCGCTCTCGCTTGTTTTGAATCGATGACAACGTTTCATCACGCTTAGAATACAGCTTAGACAGCTGAATGACAAGATCATCCTGCATCGTTCCTTCATTTTCATCGATTTCATCGGGAGCGAGCTGTTCATAGTCCGCCTTTAAGCGATCCATTTTCGTGCGCTTTACCTCAACGATCGGCTCCAACTGGGCGATTGCTATCTGTAACTGTACCGCTTCATCCTGAAGCTTCTGCTGCTTCCCTTGCAACGCATACAGCTGATTGCTTAAGGAATCTACTTTTAACTGCTGTCCTTCAAGACTCTGCAGAATTTGATTCAGCTCCTTTTGAATCGTCATCGGAGAACCGGCACTTTTTGTGCGACCGCCGCTCATGCTTCCGCCCTTATGTACGACATCACCGTCTAAGGTAACGATCTTATAATTATATTTTAATACCTTGGCCAGCTCATTCGCATTGATCAGATTATCACAGACAAGCACATTGCCCAATAATGATTGCTTAACGATATCAAAGATTTCCTCATTATCGACAAAATCACAGGCACAGCCTAAAAAGCCTGCCGTATGCTGCGCCAGCATCAAATGATCATTGTTCATATGACGCGGCTTCAATACATTCAGCGGTAAAAAGGTTGCCCTTCCGCTCTGATTTTTCTTCAAGAAGGTAATCGCATGACGTGCCGCCGCTTCATCCTCGGTCACGATATGATACATCGCTCCGCCCAGTGCATTCGATATCGCATCCTCATAATTCATCTGCGGTTTCATGATCTGTGAAATAACACCTAATACACCCAACAATGCGCTTTGATTATGCAAGACTGCCTTGACTCCCTGTTGATGATTATACGGCTGCTTCGCAAGATTTTCCAATACCTCACGACGATTTTCCAAGCGATTCATCAAATTCATCGCCTGTGTATGCTCTCCTCTGCATTCACTGAGGCTTGCCTCTACCTCACTGAGCTGCTTTTTCTTTAAATCGATATCACGCAGTAAATCCTGTAAACGATTCATACGATCCTTATATTCATAGCTTGCTTCCTCAAGCATTGCCTTTAATTCCTTCAGCTTTTCCTTGCGATCGGCAAACTCCAGTGCATATTTACGCTTTTCATCTAATTCGGCCTTTCGTGTTTCAAGTACCGATATTTCATTGATGACCTTGGTATAAGCCTCTTGAAGCTGATTGATTTCATGATCGAGCTGAAACATTTCTTTTCGTAAATCACTGTTTTTTAAATCCTCGACCTGAATCGTTGTTTCATGCATGGCCTTTTGCGTATCTAAATCAAAGGCTTTTTTCTTTAATATTTCAATACGCTCGTTCAGCTGTTCGATTTCATCCGCAATTACACTGATTTCGATTGCTTCCAGCTCACTGCGCTTTTCCAAATACTGTTCCGCCTTTTTCGCCTGACGCTTTAAAGGATTTACCTGTCGCTCTAATTCCGCGATAATATCCTCTACACGCATCAGATTTTCCTGTGTGCGATTCAGCTTCGACAAGGACTCGTTTTTACGCTTTTTATATTTTGCCACTCCCGCAGCTTCCTCAAATAATGCACGGCGCTCCTCCGGCTTGGCCTCCGCAAAGCTTGAGATATTGCCCTGTGTAATGATCGATAAGGAATCACGACCGAGCCCGCTGTCCATAACGATATTGATGACATCCTTTAAGCGGCACGGTGTTTTATTGATAAAATATTCTCCTTCACCGCTTTGTCGATGCAGTCTTCGAGTAATCTCCACTTCCTCATAATCCACATTTAAATAATGCTTGGAATTATCAAAAACAAGGGTAACCTCAGCGGTATTTACTGCCTTGCGCTGTGTCGAGCCGCTGAAAATAACGTCGCTCATACTGCTTCCGCGCAAGCTTTTTACACTTTGTTCACCCAAAACCCAGCGAATCGCATCATTGATATTGCTTTTGCCGCAGCCGTTCGGTCCGACAATACCGATCACATCGGAATCAAAATGAATCACCGATTTATCGGCAAAGGACTTAAACCCCTGCAGCTCGATTCGTTTTAAAAACATAACAGTCCTCCTGTCATTCGCATATAAATTTATATTACAGTTCAATCCAACATATATTATAACACAAAATTGATGTTTTGCGTATACTGTGTTACAATAGTGCAAACTTAAGGAGGCACCGACTTATGACAAAGGAAGTAAAGACAATGCGCAATATGTTTCACCTGTCATTCGGCGAAGAGGTCGGCAATGCCGTTACGCATGGTGTTGCGGCAATTTTATGTCTGTTGTTTTTACCTTTCGCGGCTGTTTATTCTTATTGTATCGCCGATGTATGGCGCTCATTCGGCGTTTCCGTATTCATTATCTGTCTGTTTCTGATGTTTCTGATTTCAACGATCTATCACAGTATGGCGTATGACAGTGAACAGAAATATGTATTTCGTAAATTGGATCATATTTGTATCCTGTTAGCGATTGCCGGAAGCTATACACCGATTGCCATCACCCTTGTCAAGGGCTGGCAGGCTGTAATTCTGTTGATCATCGAATGGACGATGGTAATTGCCGGCATTTTATTGAAATCAATTTCAAAGCGCAGCTATCCGATTCTGTCAATGACGATCTATATGGTAATGGGCTGGACGGCAATCTTCTTTTTACCGAAGCTGTTGTCTGTCGCTTCCCCTTTGTTTCTCGCTTTGATCGTTTTGGGCGGTGTCCTTTATACGATCGGCGCCTTCTTTTACGCAAGACCGCAGCATCGTTATTTCCATATGATCTGGCATATCTTCATTATGCTGGCATCGATAGCCCATATCATCGCTATCGTGTTCCTGATGTAAACAAAAAGCTTCGCAAGGAAGCTTTCAGATTGTTGACAAAGTGGTACTCCAAAAAGAGTATCGCTTTTCATTTGCTTCATAAATTTTAAAAACGCTGAAAATTATTCGTTTTATAATGACTTTAGAAGAAGTTTTCCAACTCCATCTTGCCATTCTTTTCAGATTATGACACGCAAAAATCATCAGCGATTGATGCTGATTTTTTTGTAATCCTTTCAACCTTGTATATCTCAAATTGTGATGCTCCTTACAGTCTCCAAATACACGTTCTATACTCTCTTTACGCAGTGGATATAATTCTTTCCATTCGGGTGTATGTCGTATCTCTTCCATGACTTCTTCTCGATATTCTTCCCATACATGACGAGTAACTACTTTTTGATGATTCTTCGATTGGGTACATTTATTTAAAAAAGGACATTTCTTACAGTCTTCCGGATTTGATTTATACTCTTTATATCCTAATTTGTTCGTATTACTGTATTCCAGTATTTTGATGTTGGGACATATATAACAGTCGTATCCTTCATCGTAAACATATTCATATTTTTTGAAGTTTCCTTTCTTTGTCATTGGTCTTTTATATGGCGCATACATTTTTTGTTTATGCTCCAATATCGTCTTACATATTGCCGGGGTTATATATCCCGCATCTAAACATATGTTTTTGATCTGATCTTTGTATTTATCACTTAAGATTTGGTATGCCGGAAAGAATGATACACTGTCATGCACATTGCCGGGTACGCATAGACTTAATATCACAAAGCCGTTCTTATCACAGAATGTCTGGTGTGAATAGGCAAAACATTTTTCCTTTTCCCCTTTATGAAAACAGCCACTTTCCGGATCTGTTTTGCTTACTTTAATATGCTTTGTTTCTACGTCTTTTTTCAGTTTGCCGGTTTCTTCATCATAATTCAGTTCTTCTTTTTCATTTGTTTTTATTGGCTTTTTCCCATGTTTTTCACGGTCTTTATTAATCTCATCCAAAAGTTCATCTTCATATACTTTCTTTACGATGGCAACTTCTTCATCTGTATGTTTGTTTTTATTTGCGTTTGCTTTTTGGTGCGTGGAATCTCCGTACACTGTTTCCATATCCACAAATCCATAGGTAATCGCTTGTTTTAATATCTGATCAAATATCTGTTCAAATACTTGGCTGTCTCCATATCTTCTGATATAGTTTTGACTCCATGTAGAATAGTTAGGTACCTGTTCATCCATTGAGATTCCCAGAAACCAGCGATATGCCAGATTTACCTGTATTTCTTTACAGGTTCTTCTCATAGAGCCTATACCAAACACGATATTTATAAAAATCATTTTGAAAAGTACCACAGGATCAATACTTGGTCTACCAAAATCACTGTATAGATGTTCAACTGATGGATAGATAAAACTCCAGTCTATACAGGATTCCAGTTTTCTCACTTCATGATCTTGTGGTACCAATCCTTCTATTGTATTCAATATGATATTATCATTTTTACTATTTCTTTTTGTCATTGCCATCTCTAATCACTCCCAGTTCGCGTCTTTATTATAACATTTTTTGCTTGTGTTCAGACATATAAAAAGCAAGAAGAGCCTCAAGTTTTGCGAACTAGGACGAAGTCATCTTCTTGCCTTTATATTTTATCATATTATTTTCTCTCAGAAAAGAAAAACTGTTGACTTTGTTATTTTTATACTTTGTCAACAGTCTGAAAGCTTCGCAAGGAAGCTTTTTATTTGCGCCTTATACGCATCGATTTGATTGCCGCAGGTGCTTTCTTTCACATAAATAAAGATACACTGAAAAACGATCTGACTGCAGCACCCTTGATTTTATTACGACTTTCGTTTCTTTTTATTAGATTTCAACAGTTCCTGTAAAACCTCTAAAGCATATTCTGTCTGCAGTCGTTCTTTTTTACCGATATTTCTTTTTAATTGATTTTGAAATACTTCTATCTTTGATTTGATTTTATCAGTAATATCATTAGAAGTCGGTTTTATGATTATACTGCCGTCGCGGATATCGATTTCTACATTTGAACTTGCCCCGATCCCAAGCTGATTACGCAGCTCAGAGGGAATACATATTCTTCCGAGGTCATCCACTTTTCTTTTTATACTCATAATATCTACACCCATTCTCCTCTCTTCTCCTATATTATAACACACTTCGACTATTTGTCGGAGTATAAATGTGTTATTTTATGAAAAAATATTACTGGGAAAATTGGAAGTGAAAATATGAAGCATACAGAAACGGCCGACAACAATGTGATTTATATCATTGTCGGTAAAAACATACGTAAATATCGGAAGCAACAAGGTCTTAAGCAAGCAGAGCTTGCCGAGCTGTGCCATTTAAGTGAAGGCTTTATCAGTGATTTAGAAAGCAATACGTTCAGAACGATATCACTGAATACCTTATATTTGATTGCGAAAAAGCTCAATGTGCATATCAAGCAGTTATTTGATGATTTAGAAGAACATCAATCAAGTAAATAGAAGCGGTAATAAGAAGCGTGATTTCTCTCTTGGATTTGCTTATTCACAGTGCTTTTCATGAAGCTGTTTCACGTTACCCTTTTATTAATATAAGAAAGATAATTATGATCGGCGGCAGTCTTGCATAAGGAATAATCGAGTAGGAGATAAATAATTATTTTATTTATCGTCCTCTCACACCACCGT